>JANQSB010000325.1 GCA_028284295.1 Myxococcota bacterium
GGGGCGCGACCGGTTCGAGCGGTCGGCGCCGGCGCGCCCACGCCCAGGCCCCGTCACATTGCGGGAAGGCGCAGCGAAGGGTCCCGGCGGCCCCTGCGCCGAAGTCAAGCGCAGCAGCGCATCCCGCCGCAGGCAGTCGACGACCCGCAGCTTGCACCCGAGCGCCAGGAAGCCGACTCGCAACGCGCGAGCCATGAGGCGCAGGGGCCACCGGGATCCGAAGCGTGTGACCGCCCGGATCAGTCCTCCGAGGCCAGGAACTGAAGCAGGTAGGGAGTCGACAGCTTGACGAGGTCGACCTCCGGGGCCAGCTGGTCGCCCAGGGCGAAGAGGTAGGTGAGGGTGCGGGCGTAGAGGAGGAGGTCGTTCGGGAGCTGGACGCCGGGCGTCTCGCGGAGGAGCTCCTTGGCCTGGTCCTTGAGGCCCAGGATGGCCCGACCCGGGACGCCGAGCGCTCCGCCCTGCTCGCGGATCCGCTCGAACATTCGTCCGACCGCCTCCCGCACACCCTCGTGTGCGCCCGGTGCGATCATCCCCATGGCATCCATTCGCTGCACGAAGGCGTCGAGGTCCGATTGCAGCAGGGCGTAGATGCCGAGGCGCAGGTCGCTGCGCAGCGCCGGCGAGAGCCGCTTGCTGAGGCCGAAGTCGACGAAGAGCACCCTTGGCGTCTCGCTGGCGCCGGGCTCGTCGACGACGAAGAGGTTGCCCGGGTGGGGGTCCGCGTGGAAGAGGCCGTCGGCGAACACCTGCTTCGCGTAGGCGCGGGCGAGCACCCGCAGCACCTCGTCGCGGGGAATGCCGCGCGCGTCGAGTGCGCCGACGTCGCCGATCTTCAGGGTCCGGCAGTAGGTCATGGTGAGAACCCGCGAGGACGAGCGCTCGGCGACGATCGCGGGAACGGCGATCTGGGGGTCGTCGCTCAGGTTCGCCGCGATCTCGGACGCGACCTGGGCCTCGCGCTCGAAGTCGAGCTCCTCCACCAGGCCGGACCGGAACTCCTCGAGGAGGGTGTCCAGGTCCGGTACCTGCCGACCCGTGGCGCGAAGGCCGAGGCGAACGATCCGACGCAGCATCCTGAGGTCGGCGGCCAGGGAGGCCCGCACCCAGGGGTACTGGACCTTCACGGCGACCTCTCGGCCGTCGGGCAGCAGCGCCCGGTGGACCTGGGCGATCGAGGCGGCACCCAGGGGTGTGGGCTCGAACTCCGGGAACAGGGTCGCGAGCGGAGCACCGAGCTCGCTCTCGACGACACGGCGGATCGTCTCGAAGGGCAACGGCGGGACGCGGTCCTGCAGCGCGACCAGGGCCTCGGCGGTCGCTGCGGGTACCAGGTCGTGTCGCACGGAGGCGAACTGTCCGGCCTTCACGTACGCGCCCTTGAGCCGGCCCAGGGTTCGCACCAGCCGGGCGGTACTGCGCAACGACCTGTCGGTCCGACGCTGCCGGCGCGCCGGGGCGCTGCGAAACGCGTCGCCGACCCGTCCCAGTGCGTGGCGGATCCCCCAGCCCATGGCCATTGCGGCCAGGGAGCAGGTGGCCTCGATGCCACGGGTGCGAAGCGCGAAACCGCCTTCGCCCACCGGACGTCTGCTCTCCAGTGCGCCCGGTGCGGGCGGGGGCAGGGCGCCTTCGCGAGGCTGGGGCCCCGTGGGGGAATCGATGGTCTCGAGCGGATCGGCCACGGGTCGCTGTCTCGGCTCTCCGTCTTCCGGGCGGGGTCTCGGTGGGCAGTTCGCTCGCGTCCCGGGCCCCGGCCCGCGCGGTCGGGCCGTGCGCGATGGCTCGGCGCGTCGGGAGGCGAGCGGTCGTGCTTGCCTTTACAATTCTGCCCGTCCTAGTCTAGAAACACCACGGTACGGCAGGTTCTGCGCGCGAGTTCCCGGCTCCCCCGCGACCGGGGGGAGACTCGGCGGGCGATGGAGGTCGCCCCCGGAGCTGCGTCCACGCCCGTCGCCAGGCCCCGACCCGTAGCCGGATCCGTCGGAGCCGCAAGCACACACGACGCCGCGTGGAGCGGCAGGCCGCGCGGCGAGCCGGGCGGCAAACAGCATGAAGCCAGCAACCCAGCCAGCACCAAGCCAGCAACCCTGAACGCCTAATCAACGCATAGCCATCGCACCCGATGCGAATCCCCGAGGAGCAACCCATGACCCGATCCCGATCGACCCGGATCGCCCTCTGCAGTGCTGCCGTAGCGGCTCTGGCCCTGGCCGCCGCCCCCGCGCTGTCCCAGGAGGACGCCGGAGGCGCGGGCCCGACCTTCCAGGAAGGCGACGTCATCACCTTCGAGAAGATCGACGCTCTGCGCCGCTACCTGCCGGACGAATTCTGGAACAACCGGGACTTCTTCTTCTACGAGGGGATGCAGCTCGAGATCGGTCCCTTCTTCCGCGACTACAGCCAGTCCGACGTCTACAAGGCGGCCACCAAGAAGTACGCGGGAACGGCACGGCTCGGTCCCGACGGCAGCCTCGAGAACTACACCGCGGGCCAGCCCTTCCCCATGGACCAGATCGACTGCCTCGGTGATCCCGACGCGGGCGCCAAGATCATGTGGAACTTCGACTACGCCTGGGTCGGCGCGGGGGGCCAGACGAGCTTCTACTACAGCTACTGGGATCGCGGCGAGGAGCTCCCCCTCTACTACGAGGGCACCGGCAAGACGGTGGTGCTCGCGCATCGCTCCGAGCCGCAGTACGAGGCCAACGGCGGTGACGTCTTCCGCGGCGAGAAGCGCAAGAACGCCTTCGGCGTGGACGTCACGGCTCCGTTCGACGCGCGCGGCATCATGCTCATGAGCTACCGCTACAAGTCGGCCGACAACCCGCGCGCCGACGCCAAGAACGACGACACCTGGGTGTACGTGCCCACCCTGCGGCGGGTTCGCCGGATCTCCGCCGCCCAGCGGACCGACTCGATCTCGGGCACCGACTTCACCTTCGACGACCTGCGCAGCTTCGCCGGCATTCCGCCCCAGTACGAGTGGCAGTGCATGGGCGAGATGGACCTCCTGGCCCCGACCAACACCAAGGTCAAGGCCTACCCCTACGACCGGGACCACAACTTCGGTCCCTACGGTCTGTCCTTCGCCGACGATCGCTGGGAGATGCGCCACGCCATCAAGGTGCGCTTCGTTCCGAAGAACGCCGACCACCCCTACCACCACAAGGACATCTACCTCGACAAGCAGACCCTGAAGGCGCTCTACTCCTTCGCCTACGACCAGAAGGAAGAGCTCTGGAAGATCATCTGGCACAACAAGCGGTGGAGCGAGGAAGAGCTGACCACCGACTACTACCCCGGTTGGGAGAACGTGCCGGAGCCCCGCGACATCCGGATCGTCTCGGACATCATCACCAACGTGCAGACGGGCACCGGCAACCGGATCGAGTTCTGGGACATCTACGGGACGCCCCTGAAGAGCAAGGGCAAGATCCGGCGCTACATCGACGTGGGGCGTCTGACCAAGGGACGCTAGTCCCCCGCTTCCGTCTCCTTCTTGTGTTCAGCGCTCGCGGGCCGGGAGCATCGGCTCCCGGCCCGCAAGCCGTCTCTGCGAGGATCCTGACTCGATGAAGACCCCCCCCCTGCGCGTCCTGTCCTTCGCCTTCGTGGCGCTGGCCCTGGGCCTCGGGTGCCACGACTTCCATCTCGACTTCGCGCGGGGCACCGGCGGTGACATCGTCCTCTTCGACGACCTCTACTCGGTCTCGGTGGTCGACGACGACAAGGCCGTGGCCGTCGGCTACTTCGGGGCCGTCTATCTCACCGAGGACGGCGGCGAGACCTGGATCCAGGGCAGCACCGGCACGCGGCAGTCCATCTACAGCGTCTCCATGGGCGACGAGAAGAACGGTTGGGCGGTCGGGCAGCGGGGCATGATCCTGCGTACCGAGGACGGGGGCCACACCTGGAAGCGCCAGAAGAACGTCAAGGAGAACGAGGGGACCCATCTCTTCGCGGTCTCGGCGGTCGACGGCCAGACGGCCATTGCCGTGGGCGAGTGGGGGACCCGGATCCGCACCACCGATGGTGGCAAGAACTGGATCGACGACTCGTTCACGATCGACATCGAGCACCGCATGTTCGTCTGGCTCAATCCCGAGGAGCAGGAGAAGGTCCGCAACGGCGAGAATGTGTACGACGACGTCACCCTCAACGACGTCTACTGCCTCCGCGGAGAGCCCCGCTGCTGGCTGATCGGTGAGTTCGGCTATCTGTTCTACTCGCCGGATGCCGGCGTCACCTGGGAGCCGTCCCAGATCGAGGGCTCGGTGGTTCTCGATCTCATCGAGGTGCCGCACAACAGCCTGGCGGTGCCGGAAGCGCAGCGCGGCGTCCTCGGCGACTTCGCCAAGAGCATCATCGACGACCTGCACCTGAACGTCGCCATCGAGGCCTACGCGAGTGCCGAAGAGATCCGCACCTTCGGCTCGGCCGACGACCCCACCGAGCTCTTCGAGATCCTGGAGGCGCGGATGCAGGAGGCGCGGACCGTCATCGAGGACGCCGGGATCGACTCGGCGCGGGTGCGACTGCGCGCGCAGCCTCCCTGGGACTACGAGGACTACCTGGACGACGATCCCGAGTTCCTGCAGCGCTACCTCAAGAGCCGCGAGGCCGCGTCCGGCGGCATGCTCGTGCGCGTGATCCAGAACCCGATCCTCTTCACGGTGCGCTTCCGCGACGAGACGAACGGGCTCATCGCCGGCCTGGGCGGTGTGGTGCTTCGCAGCGACGACGGGGGCCGCAACTGGGCCTACCGCAAGATCGATCGCAAGCAGGCGCTCTTCTCGGTGGGCTCCGTCGAAGGCGGGCGCGCGGTCACGGTGGGCGAGAAGGGCCTGGTCCGGGTCTCCACCGACAGCGGTGACAGCTGGCGCCAGCCCGGGGATGGCGACGTCCCCTCCATCTTCACCTTCATGCGGGACGTGGCCTTCTCGCCGAGCGGACGGGTCGGCTACATCGTCGGCCAGACCGGCCGGATCATGCGCAGCACCGACGCGGGCATCCAATGGAAGACCGTTCTGCCGCCGGAGGCCTGAGACCGGCTCCTGGGCGGCCTGGGCCGTAGGCTCACGGCCCCGCATCGGTTACCCTCAAGCCCGCAAAACCCCCCGCCGATTCACTCCTCAGGCTCCATGCCACGAGCGGGGTGAGATCGTCGACGCGCCTGGGACCCAGGCGCGCACCCCTGGGGGTGCTGCAAGTGACCGGCACACATCCGCGCGTGCTCGTCGTCGACGAGAGCAGGGACGAGAGGACCTGGTTCCAGCAGGCTCTGT
>JANQSB010000328.1 GCA_028284295.1 Myxococcota bacterium
CGCTTCCTGCAACCGCATCGGCCACAGCCCGGAGCCTCCGACACCGGAGGCGGAGGCGACTCTCGACGGAGCGCTCGTCGGCCGCGCCGAAGGCGGCGACGCCGAGAGCCAGTTCCGCGTCGGGATCGCCTACGAGCGGGGGGAGGGCGTCGAGGCCGACCCCGAGCTCGCGCGTCGCTGGTACGTGCTGGCGGCCGAGCAGGGGCATGCGGGCGCCCAGAGCTCGCTCGGCCAGCTGCTGGTCAGCGAAGAGGGGGAGAGCGGCCGACTCGACGAAGGCGTGAAGTGGATCCGGCAGGCCGCCGAGCAGGGCGAGCCGTCGGCCTGGCATCGTCTCGGTGAGCTGCACCGCCAGGGGCGCGGGGTCGAGCCGGACCCGGTCCAGGCCGTCGAGTACTGGCAGAAGGCCGCGGAGGTCGACTACGCGGACGCCGAGTACGCGCTCGGGGTCGCACACGAGCAGGGGCTCGGCGTCGAGCAGGACGACGAGGCGGCGCGCGGCTACTTCCGCCGCGCCGCCGAGCGCGGTCACGTGATGTCGCAGCATCGCCTCGCCACCATCTACCGCGAAGGGCGGGGCGTCTCGCGCTCGGCCTCCAAGGCCGTCAGCTGGTACCGCCAGGCGGCGGAGAACGGCCACGCTCCCAGTCAGGCACAGCTCGGATACATGTACGCGACGGGCGACGGCGTCGCGACGCGCTACGACGAGGCGGCGCGCTGGTCACGGGCCGCGGCCGAGCAGGGAGACGCCGACGGCTGCAACAACCTGGCGGTCCTCTACCTGAAGGGCTTCGGGGTCGATCGCGATCCCGAGCAGGCGCTGTCGTGGTTCCGGCAGGCCGCCGACACGGGCCACGCGTCTGCCCAGAACATGCTCGGCAATCTCTACTACTCGGGCGAGGGAGTGCGGCGCGATCTCGGGCAGGCCGAGTCCTGGTGGCGCAAGGCCGCCGAGCAGGAGTACGCGCCGGCCCAGTACAACCTGGGCGGCATGTACAGCCGGGCGTTGTCCGGCGCGATCGATCGCCAGGAGGCCGAGCAGTGGCTCGCCCAGGCGTCGGCCCAGGGTCACGAGCGGGCGCGTGCCGAGCTGCGAGCCCTCAAGTCCCGGCCCCAGGACTGGGATCCCAGCGCGCCGGCGCCGGAGACCGAGGTGGCCGAGACGGAGGACGACCCCGACCGGGTCTGATCCCGAGCGGGGCACCCGATCGCCGGAGCCGCGAACCTGCGCGAGCGGCCGCGGCATCCCAGGGCTGCGTGCCGATGCTCGCATCCGCGAGCCCACCCTGGGAGAAGGACTTGACGACTGCACTCGTCTGCACCGCCCTGCTCGGACTCCTGCTCTTCTCGCTCGGCCTCGTGGTCTCGCTGACCCGGAGCAGCGGCCGAAGGGCCATCGGTCACGCCGACTCGCCCGCCGACCCGCTCCACAAGGCCATCCGCGCTCACGGCAACACCGCCGAGTACGCGCCGATGCTGGCCGTCCTGATCCTGGCCCTCGGCGCGCTCGCGCCCAGCACCTGGATGCTCGCGGCCATGTGGGCGTCCGTGGCCTCGCGCTACCTGATCGCGGCCGGGCTGGTGGTGGGGAGCCTCGACGAGCCGAACCCCCTGCGCTTCGTGGGAGCGGCCGGCACCTACCTGTCGGGGCTGGCCCTGTGCGCGGCCCTGGTGCTCTCGCTGTAGCGCGCGCTCCGGGCGAGGGGGCGCCTCGGGGTCGCTCGCCGCGGGGTCCCGTGCAGACTTTCCCTAGCGGATCAGCTCCGCCAGGCGCTGGCCGACTTCGCCGGCGCTGTTCGGTCGCTCGGCCGGGTCCTTGGACATCATCTCGAGCAGCAGGGTGGCGAACTTCTCCGACAGCTCGGGCACCTTGGCGCGGGGATCCGGCACGGGGGCGTGGCGGTGCTGGTAGGTCACGTCGCCTTCCAGGAAGGGGACCTTCCCGGTCACGAACTCGTAGAGGGTGACGCCCAGGGCGTAGATGTCGGCGCGGTGGTCGACGGTCTCCCCCGCCGCCTGCTCGGGCGCCATGTAGTAGGGCGTTCCCCCGACCACGGTGGTGCCGCGTCGCACCTCCTCGATCATCTTCGCGAGGCCGAAGTCCATGATCTTCACCACCTTGTCGACCGTGAAGAAGAGATTGGCGCTCTTGATGTCGCGGTGGACGATGCCCTTGCTGTGCGCGTACTCCAGGCCCGCGGCGATCTGCACGCCCAGCTGTGCGGCGTTCTTCTCGCTGACGCGGCCGCGCTTCTTGATGATCTTGCTGATCGGTGAGCCTTCGAGCAGCTCCATCGTGATGAAGAAGACGCCGTCTTCCTGGTCCGTGTCGTAGACGGTGGTGATGTTCGGGTGGTTGAGTCGCGCGGCCGACTGGGCCTCGCGCAGGAAGAGCTGGATCGCCTTGGGGTGGTCCCGCAGGGTCTCGGGCAGCCGCTTGAGGGCGACGGTCCGCTCGAGGCGGGTGTCCCGCGCCTTGAGGACCACGCCCATGCCGCCGCGCCCGATCTCGTCCAGGACCTCGTAGCGGCTCTCCGTCAGGAAGGCCGTCGGCTTGCTGATGCCGCCGGTGCTGTTGCGCGTGTCACCCAGGTCGCGCTCGCTCTGCTTCTTGCGCAGGCCCTCGATGCGGGTCGCGATGTTGGGGTAGGTGGGCTCGCGCTCCCGCAGCTCGGAGAGGACGCCCAGCGCCTTGTCGTACTCGCCTTCCTGCTCGAGCAGGGACGCGAGCTGCGAGTGGACGTCGGACGGCGTCTCCTCGGGTGCTCCGGAGGCAATCCGTTCCTCGATCTTGCGCGCCGCCATGTCTCGGTGGCCTTCCTGCAGGTAGGCCTCGGTGAGCAGCTCGCAGGCCTCGACGAAGTGCGCGTGGTCGGGCTGGATGCGTTGCAGCAGCCGGATGGCGCGGCTCTGGTCGCGATGCTCGACGGCCAGCTTGGCGGCCGGGAACACGGCACCGTTCTTCTCCAGGGCATCGACCCAGCTGCCGATCTCGCCGGCCTCCTTGTAGCAATCGATGGCGCTGTCGTAGTCGCGGTCCTGCTCGTAGCACTCGCCCGCGCGCACGGGCTCGCCGCCGGCGCGCAGCATGTCTCCCGCGCGGCCGGGCGCTCCGCCCTGCAGGAAGAGCCGCGCGGCGTCCTCCCACTGCTGGAGCTCGGCCCGCAGCTCGGCGGCCTCGGTCCACTTCTCCGCCTGCTCGTAGTGGTCCGCCGAGCGGTCGATTCGGCCCTGCTCCTGGTGGAGGCGCGCGTAGAGCAGATTGGCGAGCTTGACGTGGCCGTCCCGCTCGAGTGCGCGGGCCGCCGAGTTCAGATCGCCGTGCAGGTAGGGCTCGACGGCGGGCGGACAGCCCTTGAAGATGAGGCTCTCCCGGGAGCCGAGGTCGACCTCCACGCTGGCGGCCCGGTACGACTCGACCTCGACCTCGCATTCCGCCACCCGATCGCCACTGCCCACGATGATGGTGTGTCGGCCCTTCACCAGGCGCAGTCGCGTGGCTCCGTCGCGCGCGTAGCGCAGGGACTGGGGCAGGCCGCGGGCCGCGACGGCGGCGTCCTTGGCGGCGCGCTTGTCCCACGTCACCCGCACGTCGACCACGCTCTCTCGCGGGGCCACCTCGAAGTCGATGTGAACGGTCTGCTTGGGGACGATCTGGACGGCCTGCTCGTCGAAGGGGTCGGTCACGACCTCGCCGCTGGCGGGGTCCTGCAGCAGTCCCTCGACGGTGACGTAGAGCAATCCGGCGCGCAGGCCCTGGAACTTCGTCTCGCGGCTGACCGCATGGTGCTCGGTGCGGGTGGACGCCGGGGCCGGCTCCTGGGCGGCGGCGAGCTTGCTGCTGCGGCTCTGTCGGCGGTACTTGCCGGGAGTGCTCGCCAGCCGGACGCTGAAGCTGCCCGCCAGCTCGGGCGGGTAGGCGAGGGTGACGGCCAGGTCGCCGTTGCCCTTGCGCTTGCGGACGAAGATCCAGACGCAGAGCAACGCGGCCACGGCCCCGCCGAGAACCGACAGGCCACCCTGGTCGACGGCGCTCTCGCCCAGGCGGGAGAGGGGCGCCTGCAACCACGCAGGCAGGCTCGCGAAGGTCTCCCGGAGTCGGGTCTCCCAGCGCTCTCGCGTCCGCTCGCCTTCGGTCGACGGGAACAGCGGCACCGGGCGTTGGGGGGCGGGCTCCCAGTGCGGCGCGAGCTCGTAACGGGCGCGCGCATAGAGCTCGAGCAGCCGCAGCGCGTCGGGCGTGATGTCGAGACCGCGCTCCACCGAGGCGATGGCGGCGGCCGGTCGTCCCAGGGCCAGGTAGACCTCGCCGAGGTCCTCGAAGACGCCGGCCTTCTCGCTCTTCGACCCGGCGCGCTCGAGACCCGCGAGCAGCGCGCCCTCGGCGGCCGCGAAGTCTCCGCTGCGCGCGCGTTCCTGCGCGAGCGCGCGCCACGTCGTCGTGTCCATGCGGCCGAGCGTGATGGCGCGGGCGTAGGCGTTCGCCGCCCGCTCGTGGTCGCCCAGCCAGGACTGGAGGGCCGCCCAGCGAAGGGACGATTGCCGGACCAGCGACTCGGGAAGCAGGCCCGTGCCCTGGGCGTCGGTGCGCGGGAGGTGCGGAGCCATGCGCTGGCGTCGCGCGTCGAGGTCGTCGAGCACGGCGGTTTCCGGCTCGAAGGGATCCTGCCCGATCGGGTGGCGCGGCTCCGGCGGGGCCGGCGCTTCGGCCTCGGGCTCGAACGACTGCGACTGCTCGAGTCGGGTCTCGAGCCGCGACTGCAGGTCCCAGGGGTCCTCGCTGGCCGTTCCCGGCAGCGGGAGCAGCAGGAGCGCGGCCACAGCAGCAGCCGCCGCCGCGATTGTCTGGAGTCGGGCAATACGCATGCGTTCTCGCTCTTCTTCGGATCGAAGCCGCATGGGATTGAGGCAAGCCCGGGGGGTCCGGGGAGTCGTTCGGGGACGGACTCGGGGAGGTGCCTTCCCGGCTTCCCAGGGCGCCGGAGGGCACCCTGGATCGGGGCTTTGACCCCCGCGGGCGGAGCGGTTCAGGCCGCCCTGGCGATCTCAGCTTCCGCTCTCGTCAGCCTGCTGCCGGAGCCGCTCACCGGTCACCACGGCCATGGCCGCCTGCAGGTTGTAGGCCGGGATGAAGCCTCTCATGGGGATGCGAATGGTGTCGTCGCAGGCGGTCAGCACGGGCCCGGGAACCCCCTCCGATTCGCCGCCGATCACCAGCAGGCAGGCCCCGGTGAGATCGACCTCCCAGGGGGCCGAGCGACCCGTATCCTCCACGGCGAGCACCCTGCGTCCGGCGCTCCGCGCCGCTTCGACCGCCTCCCCGGCGCGCACCCAGCGGACCGGCAGGAAGCGATCGGCGCGCATGGAGGCCCGCAGGGCCTGGCGCCGTCCCGCGTGATCGAAGGGGGCGTCGACGAGCACGCCGACGGCACCCGAGACCTCGGCGGTCCGGATCGCGAATCCGGCATTACCCGGGTAGGCGACGCCCGCC
>JANQSB010000330.1 GCA_028284295.1 Myxococcota bacterium
CGTGGATCCGATCCCGCACCGCGGCGTCGAGCACGGGCTCGGCGCGATAGCTGCGCGTGTCCTCTCCGCGGGTGACGCGCACCTCGGGGTCGGCGACGAGGCGCTGGTACCAGCCCGAGCTCGGTTGACCGGAGCGCAACCACAGCGCGCCGTCGTCCTCCACCAGCCACAGCCGGGTCTCGTGAGCCTCACCGCCCGCGTCACGCGTCTCGAGCGTGACGATCTCGCCACCGGCCTCCGAGACGCCGAAGATCACCGCCAGGCCCAGTGCCGCCAGGGCGATCAGTCCGCCGAGGACGTTCCAGATCCAGCGCAACGCGTTGGCTCAGCCGCTCTGCTCGGTGAAGACGAGCCAGAGCGCGTGGATGAGCCCCGGAAGAAAGCCGATCAGCGTCAGCACGATGTTCAAGAAGAAGTGCAGGCTGAAGCCGACCTGCAGGAAGGCGGCCACGGGCGGGAGCAGGATGGCGCAGATGACCTTGACGATCTGCATTCAGGACTCCTCTCGGTCGTTGGTGGATGCTTCCCGCAGCGCGGTGGCCTCCAGGAAGGCCTCCCGCGACGACTGGAACGCGTCGCGTGCCGCGCGGAAGTCGTCGTTCTCGAGCCGGATGTCGCCTCGGACCAACGCTCGCTTGCCGGCCCGGACCGCGGTCCGGTAGTCGCGGGCGTCCACGCTCGGCTCGAGGGCGATCTGCCGCGCCTGCAGGGCGGCCTCGCGTGCCTCGCTGGCCAGGCGCGGCCAGGCCGCCTCGAGTGCGCTCATGGTTGCTGCCGTGGCGATGGAGATCTCCGCCACCGACCGGATGCGTGCGAGCTGAGCCTGGGCGAGCGCGCAGCCCGAGAGCGAATCGGCCGGCGCGGCCAGGCCCGGGAGCAGCGCCTCCAGCTCCGCCCAGGCCGGGAGGCCGGCGTCGGCCGCCCCGTCCGCACGCAGCTGCTCGACGGCCTCTCGCGAGACGCCGGTCTGCGACTCGGCGATCGCGGCCAGATAGCCCTGGGTGAGCGACTCGCAGGCACGTCCATAGTGGGGCTGAGCGTCCTGCAGGTAGGTGATCGCGGCGTGGTAGGCCCGCACCTCCGATCGTTCGTCGCCGGTCGCGAAGTTGTCCCGGCCGTCGGCCAGGTAGACGTCGGCGCGCTCGAGCTGACGGTCGACGAGGTCGAGCAGCTCCGGTGCCGGCGCCGGATCGAGACCGGCCACCGCGTCGTGGATGGCTCGCACGCCGTCCGCCATGGCGACGGTCTCTTCCAGAACGGCGGCGGCGCGCTCCCGCTCCGAGGCGGTGGTCATTCCCGGTTGGAGCACCGTGAAGTAGAGCGCCACGATCGCGACCAGCGCCGCGATGCCTCCGCCGCCGAGCGCCAGCCAGCGCGTCGGGATGCCCTCTCCTTCCGGGTGGCGCAGATGGCTCTCGAGCGCGTCCTGCAGGGCGTCCCGCATCTCGCGCGCGTCGGGGTAGCGGTCCTCGGCGCGCAGCCGACAGGCCTTGCGCAGGATCCGCTTGATGCTGCGCGGGATCTCGGGCTCGGGCGGGAAGACCAGCTTGAACTCGGCGTTCTTCTGCTGGTCGAGCCCGCCGATGTAGATCAACACGTCCATGCCGCTGGTCGAGTCGACGCTGTCGACGTGGTCGTAGACCACGTTCCCGGTCAGTGCCTCGTAGAGGGTGAGGCCGACGGAGAAGAGGTCGCTCCGGGTGTCGACGGGGCGGCCGCGCGCCTGCTCGGGCGACATGTAGAGTGCGGTGCCGACCGCGGTGCCGGTGCGCGTCTTGCTGCGTTCGGTCTCCACCCGAGCGATGCCGAGGTCCGAGAGTCGAGACCGCCCGTCGCGTCCGATCAGCACGTTTGCGGGCTTGATGTCGCGGTGGACGATGCGCTGATCGTGGAGCTGGGCGAGGCCGTCGAGGATCTCGATCGTCAGTCGGCAGGCGTCGACCACCGAGAGCGGGCCCCGCGCCAGACGCTGGCGCAGGGTCTCCCCGTCCACGTAGGTCATCGTGTAGAAGAAGTTGCCGTGCTGCTCGTCGCGGCCGAAGTCGAAGATGGTGACGATGTTGGGGTGGTCGATCCCCGCCAGCAGCCGTGCCTCGGCCTCGAAGCGTCGGAACTCCTCGCCCGCGGCGGCTTCCGGCATCAACAGCTTGAGGGCCAGGCGGCGTCCCTCGAACTTCGGATCCACCACCTCGAACACCCAGGCGAAGGCACCCTCGTCGATGTAGCGGGTGATTCGGTAGGGGCCGATCTGTGTGAGGGACCGGGCGTCCATGCGGGGTACCGGGGCTCCTGTCGGGCGAGCGAGGGTGCGCGTCGGGTGGCGTGCCCGAGGAGCGCGCTAGGGGAGTGTCAGCCAGAGCACGCCGAGCGCAAGGAGCGCCGCGACGGCGGCGGTCGCCGCGGCGAAGCCCCGCAAGCGCCGTTGCCGGGACGCGTCGGCTCCTTCCCGGTGCAACTGTGCAGCGAAGCTGCGCGCGGGGGCAGCCGAATCGGCCCGGTCGGACTCCGCGTCGACGCGAGGCGCCAGGCGATCGACCACCGTGGTGGGGCCGCCCGGGATCGCCGCCACGATGACGGTCACGTTGTCCCGCCCGCC
>JANQSB010000245.1 GCA_028284295.1 Myxococcota bacterium
CCCCCAAGGACCTTCGATGCAGATCATCGCTGCGATCGGAGGCCTGTCCTTCATCGTCGCCAGCCTCGTCACGGGCATGCGGCTGCTGCTCGTCGCGCGACGCACCCGGCAGCTGCCCGAGCTCGTGCTCGGCTTCGGACTCTTCCTGATGGGCGGCCTCGGCTACCCCATGACCCTGCTGGCCGAGCTCGGCACCTTCCTGTCGGACGATGCGCGCGCGGGCTTCGTCGTCGCGAACACCCTGTCTGCCGTCGTCGGTCTGACCCTGATGGCCTTCTTCAACATGCGCGTCTTCCGCCCCGGGAGCCGCATCGCCTCGTTCGCGGTCTGGGTCATCGCCGCCCTCTTCGCGGTGGCCTTCGTCGCGCGGGCGAGCTCGACGGGCTTCGCCCCCATCGCCCTCGGTGGCGCCATGCAGTCGACCCTGCACGCCGCCCTCACGGTCGTGTGTCTGGGCTGGGCGGGAACCGAGTCCCTCCTCTACCACCAGCGTCTGCGCAGACGCATGCAGCTCGGCCTCTCCGATCCTCTTCTCGTGAATCGGCTGTGGCTGTGGGCCCAGGGAATGTTCAGCGCGATGCTGCTCAGTGGAATCTCGAGCGTCTGCGGTGCCCTCGGGATCGCCTTCAACCAGACCACCGCGGGCGTCCTGACGGTGGGCGTCATGGGAAGCCTGGCCGCCGGATCGGTCTGGCTCGCGTTCTTCCCCCCCGACGCGTACATGCGCTTCGTCCGGGCTCGTGCCGGCGGCCAGCTCTCTTCGAGCGAGGGCTCCGAGGCGTCTTGATGGCCGACTCTCCCCTCTTCGAGTGGGTGTGTGCGGAGCTCGCCGCCGCCACCTCGTTCAGCGAGATCGAGTCCCGCGGAACCGTTCGGATCGCTCT
This sequence comes from Myxococcota bacterium, assembly GCA_028284295.1. Lineage (GTDB taxonomy): Bacteria > Myxococcota_A > UBA9160 > UBA9160 > UBA4427 > JAJDAN01. Next base: position 885 of record JANQSB010000245.1, read on the forward strand.
CAAGAAGGGAGGCCTGGCCGCGGATCAGGTCCGTTCCTCCCAGATGCAGGTGGTCGTCAAGCGCGTGCTTCCCGACGAGCTGCGACGACGGGGATGCACCGACGGGCAGCAGGTCTGCGACGAGCTCGCGCGACGACTCGTCGAGCAGGGCTTCGAAGAGTCGGGCGGTGCCGGCGACGGGAGCTCGCCGGAGTCGGTGTTCGCCCGACTCGGCGGCACGGCTTGACGCCATCCCGGCCAACCCGTACGGTTCGCGCCGATCTGCGGAGGTCCCGACCGGGATGAAACGGCTGGCTCTCTAGACGAACCCCAGGCACGCCGTCGCAGCTCCTGACGCGCGACGGCGAGCCCCGGTCCAGTACCGCGCGAGCACGGCTGCAGGTGCCAGGTGCAAGCTGTCCCGTGTCGCGGTTCTCCAGGGCGCGTCGCTGACTCGTGTCAGCGCACGACGCCGGGCCGGAGTCTGGAAAGCGAGCCATCCGTGCCCCAGATCCACCTCGTTGGCGTCTCGTTCGCCTACAACGACGCCGTTCCCCTGGTCGTCGATGCGTCCATCCAGCTCGAAGCAGGCTGGACCGGAGTCGTCGGTCCCAACGGTGCCGGCAAGACCACCCTCCTGCGCCTGATCGCCGGCGAGCTGCGGCCCGACGCCGGCCGCCTGCAGAGCGTCCCTCCCGGCCTGGCGGTGCACCTGTGTAGCCAGGAGGTCGAACGCCTGAGCTCGGGAGTCGAGCTCTTCGCCGCGCGGCGGGACCGCGACGCCAACCGCCTGCGAGCGCGCCTGCGCCTCCGACCGCCGGAGCTGGAGCGCTGGGCCAGCCTGTCTCCCGGAGAGCGGAAGCGTTGGCAGATCGGCGCCGCCCTGGCCGAGGCGCCCGGGGTCCTGCTGCTCGACGAGCCCACCAATCACCTCGATGCCGAGGCGCGTGCCGACCTTCTCGCGGCACTCGACGACTACGATGGTGTCGGTGTCGTGGTGTCTCACGACCGGGCCGTTCTCGAGCGCCTCACCCGCCACACCCTGCGGGTCCGGGACGGGGAGCTGACCCTGCAGCGGGGCGCCTACGCGTCGGCCCGCGCGGCCTGGGATTCGGCCGAGGCGGCGCTCCGGAGCCAGCGCGAGCGGCTCTCGAACGAGCGTCGCAAGGAGCGCAAGCGACTCGCCGACAAGCGCCGCGCACGCGCGCGCGCCGAGAGCAGCATGCGAACGAGCAAGCAGATGAAGAACGCTCGCGACAGCGACGCGCGCTTGCGGGGCAAACAGAAGCGCAGGCGCTCGGCGGAGGTGTCACTCGGGCGGGACGTTCAGCTCAGCCGTCGGCGACTGAATCGGATCGACGGCGCCCTGGAGGAGCTGTCCGTCGACAAGGAGCTCGGCCGATCCTTCTTCGTCGACTTCGTCCCCGCACCCGTGCCCCACCTGATGGTGCGCGAGGCGGCGCCCCTGGTCCGAGGCGGCCGCACCCTGCTCGACGCACCGCCTCTCTCCATCGGACGCGAGAGCCGCGTCCACCTGACGGGCCCCAACGGAGCCGGCAAGTCCAGTCTCCTGCGGGAGCTCGTGGACGGCGCGCGGGTGCCCGCCGAGCGCCTGCTCCATCTCCCCCAGGAGCTCTCCGAGACCGAGGGGTGCGAGCTGCTGCATCGGGTCCGGACCGAACGCCCGGAGCTCCGGGGTCGTCTGATGGGCGTGGTCGCCACGCTGGGAGTCGACCCGGATGCGCTCCTGGGATCCGAGCGGCCGTCGCCGGGAGAAGCGCGAAAGCTCGCACTGGCGTGCGGGCTGGCCCGGCAGGTCTGGGGGCTCGTGCTGGACGAGCCGACCAACCACCTCGACCTGCCATCGATCGAGAGGCTGGAGGCCGCCCTGCGCGCGTACCCGGGCGCTCTGTTGATCGTGAGTCACGACGAAGCGTTCGCCGACCCCCTCTGCGAGGAGCGCTGGCAGCTCGACGACGCCCGACTCGCGTTCGCCTCGCGCCCGCGGGTGGAGACGCGGACACCGCGCTAGCCTGCTCCGATCGCGAGATTCGTCGCGGAGGGCACGCGGCCCTCCCGCAGTTGCCGAGGCCGTTGCCGAAGGAGGGCAAGCATGCGTCGACCCGATCGAGTCCGAACGACCGATGGCCCGGTGCTCTCGCGGCGGGACTTCCTGGGAGCCTCGATGTCGGTTGCCGTCGCGAGCCTGGCCTGGCCGGGTGCCGCGCTCGCCGAGAGCCCTGCCGTCCCCGCGGCCGGAGACAGGAGCGCAGCGCTCGCGGAGGCCCGGACGAGCCCGCTCGTCTACGTGTCGCCGCTCAAGAAGAACGGCGAGGAGAGCGCCTGTCACGGCGAGGTCTGGTTCGTGAAGGAGGGCGACGACCTGCTCGTCGTCACCGACGCCGAGCGCTGGCGCGCCAGCTGCATCCGCAGCGGTCTCGATCGGGCGCGGCTCTGGGTCGGCGACCACGGCGTCTGGACGCAGTCGAAGGGAGCCTTCCGCAGCTCTCCCAGCTATGACGCCCGGGCCTCCATCGACACCGACCGGGCGGCCCATGCCCGGGCCCTCGAGTCCTTCGGCAAGAAGTACGCCGACTCCTGGGACAAGTGGGGGCCCCGCTTCGCCAAGGGCCTCGCTTCGGGAGATCGCGTCCTGATCCGGTACACCCCCGCGTCCTAGCATCCTGCCAGGCCCGGGCCGCCCCCTCCGCGGGGTGCAGGCAGGGCGCAGGCCGCACGCAACCCGCACGCAGCCCGCACACGGCCCTGCCAAGGCCACGCGCAGCGCCGCCGGATCGGCGGAGCGACACCAGCTCGCCGACCGCTCGTCGCGCTAAGACGATTCGTCAGCACGGCCGATGAGTTGGCTTGCATGGCGACCTACCTCAAGTTCCATCAGCTCGAGCGCTCCCCCTTCGAGGGCGCGGGCAGCGACCGTCTCGTCCTGGCGACGGAAGCCCTTCGCAGGGCCTATGCGGAGATCCGCACGGGGCTCGACGAAGGAGCCGCGCGGATCTGCCTGGGCGGGGGGCCCGGCATCGGCAAGTCCAGCCTGGCCCGGGCGCTTCCGAAGCTGCTGGCTTCGGACGCCGCGTGCGTCCTGGTCCGCGATCCCAGCCGGGATTGGGCCCAGGTGAAGGCGACGATCATCAAGCAGCTCTGCCTCGAGGCGGGCCAGCTCTCGCGCGCGTCGCTCGTGCAGGCTCGCGGTGAAGGACGACGGATCGTTCTCATCATCGACGAGGCCGAAGCGCTCCCCGCGGAGTCGTTGGAGCACCTCGACGTACTGCTGGGGTATCGCGACGACGGTGGCCACCAGCTGGTGCAGTGCATCCTGCTCGCCAACCTCGAAGGCGCACCCCGCGGCCAGGACGTCCCGCTGCTGTGGTGGCTCGACAAGCTCACGACCCGCCAGCTGACCCTGGCGCCGATTCCCCTCTCCGGCATCCGCAGCTACGTCGACAAGCACCTGAAGAAGGCCGGAGCCAGCGACGGTTCCATCTTCGAAGACGAGGCGATCGTCGCGATCCATCGCTACACCGGCGGTGTCCCGGGCGCGGTCAGCGCCCTGTGCGAGCAGCTGCTCGGCACCGCTGCCACACGGGGGAGTCGTACCGTCACGGCGGCCCTGGTGGCCCGCGTCTTCGGCGATACGCCGCCGTCGGAACCGAGCACGACGCCCGAGCGGGCCGAGCCCGAAGCCCGTGCCCCGACCGACGCCGGCTTGGGGATCGATCACTCGAATACACCGCCGACCGCCGAGGAGACCCTCTCGGGTGAGGGACTGCCGCAGTTCCACGCGCGGGTCGGCGAGCGGGCGTCGGAGCGCCTCGCGAGCCGGGCGGACGCTCGGGCCCATTCGCCGGCCGAGCCGGAGAGCGACCTCCAGGTCCAGCAGGGGCTCCTGCCCGTCCAGGAGAGCTCGAACTACGCTTCGGAGACCGACTTCTTCGCCGACGTGGACACCGAGTCCGAGATGCGGGTCCGGAAGGACTCGAGCTACGCGGCCGCAGCGACGCCCGGACGTGGCGAGCAGCTCGTCTCGAAGCTGATCCGGCTCGCCTTCATCGCGGTCCTGGCCGTTGCCGTCCACGCCGCGTGGAGCCGCTGGGGCGGCACGGCGCTCGAGCTGTGGGGCGAGATCCTCGGGTTCACGCCCCCCTCCCTCGCCGAGCTGGAAGTCCCCGCGCCGGGCGCACAGATCGTCGGCGAGCTTGCAGCGCAGGCCGAGGAGAGCGTCGGGGCCGTCCTGGCCGCCGACCCCGAAGAGAGCAGCGACTCCCTGGACGAAGCGGGGCTCACCTCGGACCTCAAGCTGGATCCCACGGCGCGCAACGAGGCCCCGCTCGAGGCGCGGGGCGGGCTCGAAGCCGCGACGCCGGCCCCCGGCACGACCGACGATCCGGTGCTGTCCCTCGACGAGCTGTACGAGATCGCCGAGCAGGCGGACGCCGCTCCGGCCGAGCCGGAGCCGTGGACCCAGCAGGGTCCGGAAGCCGTCCCCGCCGCGCCCCGACCCTGAGAGCCCGGACGCCGGCAGGCAGTGCAACGGACGAACGCGAAGCGTTCGCTCGCTACGCCGCTCCCGCGGTGCGCTCCGCACGCGCCCGAACCGCGCGCACGTAGAAGCCCGGGGGAATGAAGGCCAGTGCGATCGCGATGGCCGCCACCAGCCCGTGGAGCGAGGAGCTGACCATCACCCAACCTTCCTGGGTGGTCGTCGAACCGGTCACGATCTGACCGACCAGTCCGACGGCCGTGCCCCAGCCCGCGGCGAAGGCACCGATGGCCCACATCAGGAAGCGGTTGGAGACCACCGGGTCGGCGAGGCCCAGTCGGACCCGCCGGCGCATCTTCGTCCAGTACGAGAAGGACTCGCCCGCGCCCCAGAGCAGGCATCCGATCTGCAGGATGCTGCGCGCGAGCGAGTTCGGCTCGAGCGGATCCTCCACCACGAAGCCATGGGCCACGCCGGCGTACACGAAGGTCCCGAACAGGGCGATGCCCGATCCCAACGCGACCACCCGGGCCAGCGCACCGTCCGGATGGTAGACCCGCCAGTTGAACACGAACTTCGCGAAGGCCCCGCAGCTCACGGCGAGGAGCGCGACGCCCAGAAGGGCGTGGTGCAGTCCGGGGCTCGACTCGGCGAACTGGGCGGCGACGACCATCAGGCCGAAGCCGACGGGCCCGATCCCGAGCACGCCGACGCCCATCAGCAGCTCCGGCAGCTCGCGTGTGCGACGGGCCAACAGCAGGACGCGCACGCCCACGACGAGCGCCACGATGAAGAAGGCAACGAATCCGACCCAGACGAGTCCGCCCATGCCTAGGAACCGCCTCCGAGGCGGCTGAAGACGGCGTCGGGGGTCTCGCCGGCCGCCTCGACCCCGAGGCGAGCCGCCTCGGCATCCAGGGCGCGTGCGAAGCCCGCGCAGAGCCCTGCGGAGTCCTCGACGCCACGGGTCTCGAGCTCACCGACCAGGATCTTCTCGATCACCACCTTCAGCTGCTCGGGCGTCACGGCCCGGGCATCGAGGCCGGCGCTCTTGAGTGCCAGTCTCACGGTGCCGCGCGCCTCCAGTCGGTCGAGCGAGCTCTCCTGCTCGAGCCGCGCGCACATCCAATCGAATGCGGGTGCATCCGCCATCCGCTGCCTACCCCCCAGAGAGAAACGGGACCGGCCCGGAGGCCGTTCATGCCCTTATCGGCTTCCTTGGCGCAGGCTGAACCGGCCGTCCCCGGCCCCGCACTCCCGGCTTCCAGCGAGCGCGGAAGACTGCAGCAGCGGTGCAACCCACTCGGGTAAATCCCCGACTGCCTGCGTCCGATGTACAGGGTCGTGAGCAACTGCCAAGAATGGAGCATGCCCGTCACGGCGCTGCGTCGCGGCTTCGAGCGTGCGCGATCGCTCGAGCCCGACGCCCAGATCCAGGCCTGCATCCATCAGCTGACCCATCCCGAGCTGCTGGCTCGCGAGGTCCTCCAGGCCTGGGAGATCGTGCAGTCGGGCTGTCCGGAGCCCGACGACGACGGCAAGCCGCTCGATTCTCCGCCGGCTACGGACCGCCATTCCACTCTGGTCGAGGAGTTCTTCTACGCGACCCGGGAGCTCATGGTCCTCGGCGACCGCTGCTCGTTCACCTGTCTCTCGAGCAACGTCCAGCCTCTCCCCACGGCTCCGGAGGAAGAGGCCGCGCTGAGCGTCGGTCTCGACTACGTGGGTCTCACCTGCGACAACAGCGCGACCCTCGTGCTCGGCGCCGTCCAGGCGCCCGGAGACGCGACCGCCTACCCGCTCCTGCTTCGCCTGCTCGCGTGTCTGACGGAGATCGCGCCGGCGGCCCAACGCGAACGCATGAATCGGGACTACTTCCTGGGGGTCGCGTCGCCCGACTCCCGCTTCGACCTGAACCTCGTGCTGTGGGATCGCGCCGAGACGCCGCAGACGAACCCGATCTCCGAGCTCACCCGCGACCTGGCCGAGAAGGTCAAGGAGGCCCTGGTCGCCTCGCCCAGCTTCCCGCCGATCCTTCGCGACGTCGTGTGCCTGCGGATGAACCCGGACCGTTTCGACGGTCGGATGCGCTTCGACTGGCGCGTCTGATCTTCAGGACGCGACCGGCGGCCGGAGGATCTCGAGCACGAGCTCGGCGGATCCGTCCGCCTCGGTGACGACCGGGAAGGTCCAGCCGGCCTCGGGCAGGACCCCGTAGACCGGCGCCTCGAGACGCAGCTCGACGCCCTCCGAGGCGAGGTTGCCGACCACGTTCCCGAGCATCACGTTCAGGAACTCGCCGACCGCCTCGAGGGCCAGCTCCGAGGCGAGCGCTTCGAGCTGCATGCCGAGCAGGCCACGCGCCAGTCGCTCGCCGAAGGGTCGGTCGACCATCAGGGTCACCCGCAAGGGGCGCGTACCCACAGCCTGGATGGACGCCACCAGCACCCGGTCGGTCTCGCCGGGAAGCGCCTCGCCGGTGCCGAGCTTCACGGGCAGGTCCACGACGCGCCGGAAGAGACGGGGCAGCAGGGCGACGACGCGCTCCGCCGTCGGGCTGCCGTGCAGCGCCGCCGGAAGCTCGACCGCCGGCGGCTGCGCGAGCTGCTGCTCGCTCTTCCACTCGTCGTGGAGCTCCCGCGCCCGGTCGTCGGGAAGGCAGCCCAGCTCGACGAGGGCGGCTGCCAGGTCGACCCGCGTCTCGCGCTGCTGCTGGAGCAGCTCTTCGAGCTCGATCGAGTTCAGGACGCCCATCTGCATCGCGAGCTCGCCGAAGGGCAGGTCCTTGTTGCGCTGCTCGTCGTTCACACGACGGCAGTCGGCCTCGCTCGCGAAGCCCTCGCCGACGGCGAGCTGCCCGAGGGTGGGGTTCAGCTCCTCCATCAGATCGAGGGCCTGGCGAAGCTGCGCCTCGTCGATCTCACCCCGACGAAGCAGGAACTGACCGAAGAACTCGGGGCTCACGCGCGGGACCCCTCCCCCTCCGACGCATCGCGAAGGCGGGCGAGCTCGGTCTCGAGCAGGGACTCGATCTGCTCCGGATCGAAAGGCTTCGCGATCATCTGCACGGCACCCAGGCGGAAGGCCTCTTCTGCGTTGCCTTCCGATCCGGCCACCGAGGAGATCATGACCACCCGGACACCGGGCTGGGTCGCCCCGATCACGCGCAGCGCCGAGAGCCCGTCCATCCCGGGCATGACGATGTCCATCAGGATCAGGTCTGGCTTGGTGAAGGCGGCCGTCCGGACCGCCGCAGCGCCGTCTGTCGCCTTGCCGACAAGGTCCACCCCGTCCACGCCCGCCAGGATCTGCTCCAGCTGCGTGATCACGAGCTTGCTGTCGTCCACGATCAGGACCTTGAGACCGTCGGCCAACGGGCCACCCCTCGGGCCGAGGCGGCCCCTGAGCTGCTCCGTGTATCGGCGACCGGGCTGCGGTAGTTGACTCCCGCGTGACTACAGGACGGCCACATCGGATCCAGCCCCAGTGGAAGACGGAAAACTCCGAGTCAGCCCCGGATTCTCGCGAGCCTCCCTTGCCACTTCGCGCTCGCGTCGCAATGGTGTCGAGACCCGGACGCGATGGACGCCGACGAACACGGCGGCTCCCGCGCCGTTCCTTCTGCGAGGTCCCCCTGATGACTTACCTGAGTGACGCCGTACGCCTCTACATCGACCAGCTGGTCGACTGGGACAGCTACTACCGGTGGCAGCGAGGAGGCGACGTCGACGTCGACGCCGAGCGCGCTGCACTGCTGGAGGTCCTGGAGACTGCAGCATCGGTGTGCAGCGAGATCGAGGAGCTGGCCCGGGAGGGTTGGCACGAGGCCGCGCGCCTCGAAGACGGCGAGGTCGTCTATCCCGAGCACATCCGCCAGGGCTACGAGAAGCTCAAGGAGGTCGGACTCATCTCCTACGGCGTGGAGAGCCGCTACGGCGGCTTCGAGCTCCCGGGCGTGGTCGAGAACGTCATCATCCAGATGGTGGCCCGTGCGGACGCCGGACTCATGACGATCATCGGACTCCAGGCCGGCGTCGCGGAGGACATCCAGCTCTACGCCAGTGACGAGCTCAAGGAAGCCTGGCTGCCCCGCTTCGCATCGGGCGAGGTCATGGGGGCGATGGACCTGACCGAGCCCCAGGCCGGATCCGACCTCGGCGCGATCACGACGCGCGCGACCACGCGCGACGGAAAGACCTTCCTTTCCGGCAACAAGATCTTCATCACCAACGGCGGCTGCGAGGTGCACCTGGTCCTGGCGCGCGACGACTCGACCTTCGAGGAGTCCAAGGGCACCACGCGAGGGCTCTCCCTCTACCTCTGCCCGCGCACCCGGGCGGACGGCTCGAAGAACGCCGTGTACGTCGAGCGCCTGGAGCACAAGCTCGGCATCCATGGCTCGCCGACGGCGGCCATCCGCTTCGACGATGCGGAGGCCTTCCTGGTCGGCACGGCCGGCGAGGGCTTCAAGGCGATGCTCACCCTCATGAACACTGCCCGCCTGGGCGTCGCCGCCCAGGGGATCGGGATCGCCGAAGCCGCGCTCGCCGCCGCCGTCCGCTACGCGTCGGAGCGCGTCCAGTTCGGTCAGCCGATCGGCCAGCAGCCGCTGATGAAGAACATGCTCGCTCGCATGACCCTCGATGTGGAGGCGAGCCGCGCCCTTCTCTACCGCGCCTGTCGACTCGTCGACCGCAACCGCGCCATCGAGCAGGCCCTGATGCGCTCGGCGGAGAACGACGAGTTCTCGGAAGCCGAACGAGTCGAGATGGAGGAGCACCGCCAGGCCAACGACACGCGGGTCCGGCTGCTGACCCCGCTCGCCAAGTACATGGCGACCGAGACGGCGGACGAGATCACGCGCATGGCCATCCAGGTCCACGGAGGAATCGGCTTCATGGCCGAGTCCGAGGTCGGTAAGCTCCACAGCGACGCGATCATCACGACCATCTACGAAGGAACCTCGGAGATCCAGGTCTCCTTCGCACTGAAGGAGATCGGCAAGGGCGCCCTGGCCGCGGTCTTCGAGGCGCTCGAGGCGGAGCTGGCCTCCTTCGAGGACGAGCGACTCCGGGAGTACGCGGACAAGGTCAAGCACGGGATGAAGCTGATCCTCGATGCGTCGAGCGCCCTGCTCTCCGACTTCAGCTACGCGTTGATGTCCGCCCGCTCGCTGGCCGAAGTCGTGATCAGCGTGATCTGTGGCGCGGAGCTGTTGAAGCAGGCCGAGGCCGACCCGCGGCGCTTCGACCTGGCTGCCTCGTGGATCAACCGTCGCATGAACGATCTCGAAGGTCGAACGGCCCGGATCAAGGAAGGCACCCTCGCCCGCATCGAGCGCGCCGACAAGATCATCGATCTCGTTCGGCCTGCGTGAAGCTGCGACCCTACGAGGCGGGAGACCAGGACGAGCTGGTCCGGCTCTGGCACCGGTCGAAGCGACACGCCTACCCCTACCTCGCCACCGAGCAGGCCTACACCCTCGAGACGGACACGGCCTTCTTCCGCGACCACATCGAGGGGCGCTGCGAGCTCCACGTCGCGACGGGGGAAGGCGAGATCCTGGGCTTCCTCGCACTGGAGGGGGACTACCTGGACCGCCTCTACGTTCGACCGGACTGCCAACGGGGCGGCGTGGGAAGCGCCCTGCTCGAGCTCGCCCGCTCCCTGCGACCGGACGGACTCGAGCTCCACACCCATCAGCAGAACGTCTCGGCCTGCGCGTTCTACGAGAAGCATGGCTTCGCGCCGGTCTCGTGGGGATCCAGCAGCCCGCCGGAGTCCGCGCCCGACGTCCGCTATCGCTGGCGGCCCTGACAGGGCCCGCACCCCCACGGCGCTCCCGGCTCAGCCGATGATGCGGGGCGCGGTCACGATCAGGCCGCAACCCGCCCCGCCCAGGGCGCCCCCGGCTATCCTGCGCGCCAGGGCCCAATCTTCCGGCAGGAGATAGAGCCCGAGGACCGCACCCAGGACGGTGCAGCCCGCGATCGTGGCACTGATGATCGGATAGGTGCGGAGGATCTCGAGGATTCGCTGGCCCACCCCGGAAGCCTATCCGATCCCCGGGGCGAGGGCGTCGCAGCCGCGGGCTGCCGACCACGAACGCGCCGGCCCCCGCCGGTGTCCCTGCCACGGGAGGAGCGCCGTGAGCGACGAAAGCCCGTCCAGAAGACCCGCCTTCATCCGACACGTGAGCGACCTCGCCTGTGGCGACGTCGTGTGGCCCGGATCCGACGAGGTGCTGTCGATCCGGACCCCGCTGTCGCGGCCCCTGGGACTCACCCGCCTGGGTGTCCACCACGAGCTGCTCCCACCGGGACACCGGAGCAGCCTGCCCCACGCCGAGACGGCCGAAGAAGAGTGCGTCTACGTCCTCGAAGGACGCCCCTCCGCCTGGATCGACGGAGAGCTCCACCCTCTCGAGCCCGACGACATCGTCTGCTTCGAGCCCGGCACCGGGATCCGGCACACGATCACGAACCCGACCGACGAACCGGTGCGACTGCTGGTCGTCGGGGAGCGCGTGGCCGTCAGCCGCGCGCGCGTCGGCCGCTTCCTCGACTGGCTGGCGGCCGCCCACCCCGAGCTCGACCATCCCGACGAGCTCTCCCGCGACGAGCTGACGCAGCTCGCCGACGAGTTCGAGGGCGGTCGCGTCGCCCGCAACCGCGGCCTGCGAGAGAGCTGGCAGGTGGGCTTCATCGACTACCTGTACGAACGCCGGTCGGACTTCGAGGACGACTGACTCCGACAAAAGCGGCTAACATGCGTCCTCCGCCGCGCCGCGAGGTCCTGGGACGTTGAACGCCTGTCTCCGAACAGATAGCCGAACAGATAGCCCAGCAGATGGCCCAGCCCATGGCCCAGCAGATGGTCGAGCTGCTGCGAGGTTCCGCACTGCTGGACAGTCTCCCCGACGCGGAGCTGCGAGAGCTCGCGTCGCGAGTCCACCGCAGCCACTACCAGAGCGGCGAGACCATCTTCCGCAAGGGCGACGAGGGGACCGGGATGATGGTGGTGGCGAGCGGCCGCGTGAAGATCGGCTCGGTCGGGGCTTCGGGCAGCGAGATCATCCTCAACGTCATGGAGCCGGGCCAGGTCTTCGGAGAGATGGCGCTGATCGACGGGGAGCCGCGCTCGGCAGACGCCGTCGCCGCGCAGGAAACCGAGCTCGTCACGCTGCTGCGGCGTGACTTCCTTCCGATACTCGAGCGCCATCCCGGGGCCGCACTCGACATGATGGTCGTGCTCAGCCGGCGGATCCGGCAGACCACGAGCTTCGTGGAAGACGCCATCTTCCTCGACGTGGCGCGACGCCTGCTCAATCGCGTCGAACACCTGGTGAACGAGTACGGCCAGCGCCACCCCGACACGGGCGCCGTCCGCATCGAGCACGGCTTCACCCAGCAGGACCTGGCCGACAGCGTCGGGCTGACTCGCGTGAGCATCAACCGCCAGCTCAGCGCCTGGGAGGAGAAGGGGCTGATCCGCAAGGGCCGTGGTTGGCTCGAGGTTCCCGACCTCGCCGCACTCGACGATCACGTCCGGGGTTGACCGTGCGGACCGAGCCCGGCCAGCTGCTCTTCTGCGGCTTCGAAGGAAGTACGGTTCCCGCCGACCTGGCGGACCTCGTCTCGGCGGGCCGCATCGGCGGCGTGGTCCTCTTCGCGCGCAACATCGAAGGCCCGGAGCAGCTGCGCTCGCTCAACGACGAGCTCCACCGCCTGGCGCCCGGGGACAGCCCCCTGCTGATCAGCATCGATCAGGAGGGGGGGCGCGTGCAGAGACTGCGAAGCCCCTGGACCGAGTGGCCGCCGATGCGCCAGTTCGGCGATCTCGACGAGCTCGACCGCACGGCGGCGCTCGCCGCGGCGCTGGCACGCGAGCTGCTCGATCTCGGCATCGGCCTCGACTTCGCGCCCTGCGTCGACGTCGACACGAATCCCGCCAACCCCGTCATCGGAGATCGCAGCTTCGGGCGCGAGCCCGGAGTCGTGGCCCGCCACGCCGCCCGCTTCATCCAGTCGATGCAGGAGGCCGGTGTGGCCGCCTGCGCCAAGCACTTCCCGGGCCACGGCGACACGGCGAGCGACAGCCACCTGGTGCTGCCCCGTCTGGACCACGACCTCGACCGGCTCGAGCGCATCGAGCTGCCGCCCTTCCGCGAGGCCACCCGGGCCGGCGTGGCCAGCATCATGACCGCGCACGTGCTCTTCCCGGCACTCGATCCCGAGCGACCGGCGACGATCTCGCCCGCGGTCATGCAGCTGCTCCGACGCGAGCTCGGCTACGAAGGAGTCGTCTTCTCCGACGATCTCGAGATGAAGGCGGTGGCCGACCACTTCCCGCCCGAGCGCCTGGTGCGGGAGAGCCTGGCGGTCGGCGTCGATGCGCTTCTGGTGTGTCGCGAGGCAGCGCTCCGAGACGAGGTGCTCGACCTTCTCGAGCGGATGCCGGCCCGGCAGCTGGCTCCGAGCCTCGAGCGTGTTCACGCCCTCAAGCAACGCTACGGCGGACCGCGCGCCGAGCGCGGCGCGCCTCCCTACCCCGAGCACGCGTCGCTCGCCGCAGGGATGACCGGAGTCGGCTGACACCGATTCGCCGGCTCTGACGGAACGGAGCCGCGACTTCGCCCACTTCGGCGAAACCCGGGGCCGGGCGGACGAAAGCGAACGCCTCGAAGCGCGAGCCGCCCGCTTTCGCGCTTGACCGGTCGACTCGCTACGCCCGACGATGGCGTGCATGGAGGACGCCATGAAGAGGGTGTTGATCGTGGACGATCAGGAGACCGCGCGGCGCATCCTCGGGAGCGAGCTCGAGGATGCGGGCTTCGAGGTCGTCGAGGCGCACGACGGCGAAGATGGCTGGCGCCGATTCTGCGAGTCGTCTCCGCAGGTCGTGGTCACCGACATGGCGATGCCCCGCTGCGACGGCATCGAGCTGCTGCGAAGGATCCGATCGCGTTCCGACGTTCCGGTCATCGTCTTCAGCGGCCACGGCTCGATCGAGCGCGCCGCCGAGGCCTTCAAGGCCGGCGCCGATGACTTCGTCGACTCGCTCGCTCTGGATGTCGAGGACCTCCTCGGGCGCGTCCGCAGCTCGGCGGATCGCAGCGTCCGGCGCTTCGCCGGCGACGCCTTCGAGGCGCGGGTCGTCGGCCAGAGTCCCTCGATCTCGCGCGTCCGCTGGCAGCTGGCCGGGCTGGCCCCGCTCTCGACACCGGTGCTGGTGACGGGCGAAGTCGGCACCGGCCGCTCCCACGCGATCCGGGCCATGCACGAGCTGGGCTCGACCGCAGCCGGGCGACTGCGGCGCCTCGATGCCGCGAGCTTCGTACCCGCGGAATTCTCGGATCCGGGCGTCATCGAAGCCGTCCAGCTGGTAGACGTCGAGAGGCTCACGCCGGCCGCGCAACGCTACTGGGGAAAGCGGCTGGAGCGGGCCGAGCACTCGAAGCTCGCACCCACCCTGCGTCTCTTCGCGAGCAGCTCGGTCTCGCTGGGCGCCCGGATTCGCGAGAGTGCCTTCGACCCGAAGCTGGGGGCCGCGCTGTTGCGATTCCAGATCGAGATGCCGCCCTTGCGCGACCGTTCCGTCGACGTGCCCCTGCTGGCGGTCGCCCTGCTCGAGCGCATCGGCGAGAGAGTCGGTCGCCCGCGGATCGAGCTCTCGGCAGCCGCTCTCGAGTACTTGGAGGAGTGCCGACTGCCGGAGAACATCGGGCAGCTCGAACGCCTGCTGGAGCGGGCCGTGGCGTACACGCTGGGGCGGGTGATCCGGGACGAGACCCTGCGAAGCGTGATGGCGGAGCTCGAGCGAAGCGTCGCCGGGATGCGCGACGCCTACTCCCGGCGCGAACGCCAGCGTCTGCTCGACACCCTCGACGAGACCGGCGGGAACATCACGCACACGGCCCGGCGTCTCGGGAAGAGCCGGGCAGCGGTCTACCGCCTGATCGCCAAGCACGACATCGCACTGGAACGACGAGACCCGTGACGGAGCGGGCTCGGCCGATCAGGCGGTCTGGCGGGCGGGCTCCTCGCCGGCCGGATTCAGGGAACGAAGCCAGAGCCAGGCGAAGCGGAAGGACAGGGTGAGGCGCCACTGGAGAGCCCGCACCTGGCGCAGCTCGCGACCGCGCGCGCGCAGGGCGAGGCACGAGAGCAGCTCCAGCGAGACGTCGCCGAGGTCCGACCGCGCGTAGAGCCGCGCCAGGTCGATCACCACCTGGGTGTCCCACGGCTCGATGCTGCGCGCCCGGGACAGGAGCGCGATCGCCTGGGCGTGGCCCGTCGGACCCCGAAAGTGGGTGCGGGCGTCGAGCAGGGTCTGGAAGGCGGCATCGTCGCGACCCATCTTGATCAGCAGCTCCGCGCACAGGCGCCAGGCTTCGAACTCCCAGGGGACCACGCGGCAGGCCTCCCGGTAGACGCTCAGGCAGTCGCCGAAGCGCCGCGCCTTCGCGAAGTGCCGAGCGGCGCGGCGGTAGAGCTGCCAGGCCTCGAATCCGTCTCCGCGACGGGCGAGCATGGGCGCCACGCGCAGGGCGACGTCCACGTTGCGCGGATCCTCCAGCAGGACACGCTTGTAGAGCCCGATGGCCCGCCGCTCGCGACCCTTGTTGCGGGCACGGTGCGCCTCGGTGAGTAGCTCCTGCAGCGGATCTGCAGCACCGCCCCTGGTGGTCGAGGACAAGTCATCGCCTCCCCGGCAGTTCGCGAAGTCCAGGGATCGGCAGCGGCGGACCCGCTGCCGGTGACGCGGCTCACAGAGGACGCCTTCCCGGGGGCCCTGGCCTACCCTCCTGGGAACCCGGAGGAGTCCCATGCCCCACCCCTTCCGCTTCGGAGTCCAGGTCGGCTCGCTTCCCGCGGACCGCTGGCAGGAGAGCGCGCGTCACATCGAAGCGCTCGGCTACTCGTCGATCTTCCTGCCGGACCACTTCGGGAAGCAGTGGGACCCGACCACCGCGCTGGCGGGAATCGCGGCCGTCACCGAGCGGCTCCGGGTGGGCGCGTTGGTGTACGACGTCGACTATCGCCACCCCGTCGTCTTCGCCAAGCAGGCCGCCACCCTGCACCTCATGTCGGGGGGGCGGCACGAGTTCGGCCTGGGAGCCGGTTGGATGGAGAGCGACTACATCGAAGCCGGGATCCCCTACGACCCGCCCGGCGTTCGCATCTCTCGACTGGAAGAGGCGCTCCGGATCATCACCTCGATGTGGGACAACGAGCACACCGACTTCGAGGGAGATCACTACCGGATCCGTCGGATCGCCCGGGCGACGGAGATGGAGGGCGCGGGACGGCCGAAGATCCTGATCGGCGGTGGCGGCAAGCGGCTGCTCACCCTCGCCGGGCGCTACGCGGACATCGTCGGCATCAACCCCAAGATGGTCGAGGGGCGCATCACGGCAGAGACGCCGGCCGACAGCCGGCCCGAGCAGGTCCGCAAGAAGGTCGCATGGGTCCGGGCGGGCGCCGAGGCGAGCGGCCGCGATCCGGAAGCGATCGAGCTCAACTCGCTAACCTTCGTCGTCGCGATCACCGACGACCCGGAGCCCCTGCGCGCCGCCATCGGACGGAACAGCGGGATGAGCGCCGACGAGGTCGCGGACTGCCCGCTCTTCCTCACCGGGTCCGCCAGCGAGATCCGCGACCGACTGGAAAAGCGACGCGAGGACACGGGCATCAGCTACATCGTGATCCAGGGAGGGGACGAGGCGGTGCTCGAGAGCTTCGCCAAGGAGGTCGTTGGCCCGCTCTCGGGACGCTGAGGCGAGCCGGGGCCGACCCACGCGGACGCTACACGTAGCTTCGAAGCGCCCGCTCGACCGCGCCCGCGTAGCCGGCGCCGAAGAGGTTGAGGTGGACGAGCAGCGGATAGAGCTGGTAGAGGTCGACCCGCTCTTCGGCACCGTCCGGTAGCGGTGCCGCCTCGCGGTAGGCCTCGAAGACCCGATCCCCGAAGCCGCCGAAGAGCCGCATCATCGCGAGATCGATCTCGCGGCAGCCCCCGTAGACGGCGGGATCGATCAGGACGGGGATCCCCTCCGCGTCGCTCAGCCAGTTCCCGCCCCAGAGGTCCCCGTGCAGGCGGGCGGGCGGCTCGGGGGGACCCACGAGCTGCGGCAGCCGCTCCAGCAGTCTCGACGCATCGGCGAGCAGGCGTCCCCCGAGCAGACCCTGCGCGCGCGCCCGATCGATCAGGGGAGCCAGGCGGCGATCGCGATAGAAGCTGGCCCAGTCCCCGCTCGGCGCGTTCGCCTGCGGCAGTCGACCCACGAAGTTGTCCCGGTCGAGCCCGAAGGAATCGGCCCCGGATGCATGGAGCCGCGCCAGTCCCCGTCCCAGCTCCTCGTGGGTTCCGCCTCCCGTGCTGCCCGAATCGATCCACTCGAGGACCAGGAGCGGAATCGTCGCCCCGGGGCCACTGACGGCCCGCACCCGGGGGACGCGCAGGACCGTCGGCTCCGCCAGCCAGGCCAGCCCGAAGGCCTCGGCCTCCACCATGCGGGCGCCCTCCGGACCCGCGTAGTGCTTCGCGAAGTACCGCTCGCCGTCCCGGAGCCGCAGGCGGTAGCTCTCCCCGATGTCGCCGCCGGAGACCGGGACGATCTCGGCGGGCGCCTCCCCCAGCAGCCGCGCGAGCTCCGCGCGAATCTCCTCCGACATTCCGCCGAACGACCTCCCCTGGCGGCCCCACGCCCCGAGACCGGCGATAGAATAGACGGACTCGAACCACAGGAGAGTCCGTGAACGGTCTGGGCTACGAAGCACCGCAATCCGTGGAGGAGACGGTGGCGCTGCTCGCGCGCGAGAACGGAGCGGCGCGGATCCTCGCCGGCGGCACCGATCTGCTCGCGCAGATGAAGACGGGAGCCGCGGCGCCGCAGCTGCTGGTGGACGTCAAGAAGGTCCGCGAGCTGAGCTCGGTCGAAGAGGACGAGGCGGGCTTCGCGATCGGGGCGGCGGTCTGCACTGCAGCACTCGCCGAGCACCCGGGCCTGTGCGCGGCCTGGCCCGGCGTGGTCGAGGCCGCGCGGCTCATCGGATCCGAGCAGATCCAGGGTCGCGCCTCGCTCGGTGGCAATCTCTGCAACGGCTCGCCGGCGGCGGACAGCGTGCCCGCGCTCGTCGCGGCGGGTGCGAGCTGCCTCATCGCGGGGCCCGGCGGCGAGCGCGAGCTCCCCGTCGAGGAGGTGATCGTCGGGCCGGGAAGCACCTGCCTGGAGCCCGACGAGCTGCTCGTCTCCTTCCGACTGGGAAGCGGCAAGGCGAAGCGGGGAGACGCCTACCTGCGGATGATCCCGCGGAGCGAGATGGACATCGCCATCGTCGGTGCCGGCGTGTGCATCGAGCTCGACGATTTCGGCGTCTGCCACGCGGCGCGGATCGGGCTCGGCGCGGTCGCGCCGACGCCGTTGCGCGTCGACGCGGCGGCCGATGCGCTGGTGGGAAGCCGCGTCGACGACGCGGCCCTCGAGGCCGTAGCCGCAGCGGCCTCGGCCGCAGCGGACCCCATCGACGACAAGCGGGGAAGTGCCGAGTATCGCCGCAAGGTGGCCGGTGTCCTCACCCGTCGGGCCGCGAAGATCGCGCTCGACCGCGCGCGAGGAGAGCAGTGATGGCCAGGCGCCACGTTTCGACGACGATCAACGGCGAGGCGGTCGACTTCCTGTGCGAGCCGCACCAGACGCTGCTCGACGCGCTCCGCGACGAGCTGCAGCTCACGGGCACCAAGGAGGGCTGCGGGACCGGGGACTGTGGTGCCTGCAGTGTGGTCTTCGACGGCCGCCTCTGCTGCTCGTGCCTGATCCTCGCACCCGAGGCCGAGGGCGCGGAGGTGGAGACCGTCGAGGGAATCGCGACCGGAGGCGAGCTGCACCCCTTGCAGCGGCACTTCCTCGAGGAGGCCGCTCTCCAGTGCGGCATCTGCACTCCGGGATTCCTGGTCGCCGCCAAGGCGCTGCTCGACAGCAATCCGGACCCGAGCGAGACCGAGGTGCGCTTCGCCCTGGCGGGAAACCTGTGCCGCTGCACGGGGTACGACAAGATCATCCGGGCCGTGCTGGACAGCGCGGCCGAGCTGCGCGGGGAGGCGTGAGATGGCGACGGCCGAGAACGGAAGCAGCGAGCCCAAGTTCCGATGGATCGGGACGCGACCCGTGCGACCGGACGGCGTCGACAAGGTACGCGGACGCGCGAACTACGGAGCCGACCATGCCCTGCCCGGCATGCTGTGGGGGAAGGTGCTCCGCAGCCCCTACGCCCACGCGCGCATCGTCTCCATCGACACCAGCGGCGCCCTCGCGATGGAGGGTGTACACGCGGTCGTCACCGCCGAGGACCTGCCCGAGATCGCACCCGAGGAGTCCAAGATCGGCGAGGGTCCGACCAACTACCGCGACCTCTCGCGCAACGTGATGGCGCGCGACAAGGTGCTCTACCACGGCCACGCCGTCGCGGCCGTGGCGGCCAGCAGCCCCGCCGTCGCGGATCGCGCGCTCGCGCACATCGAGGTGGAGTACGAGGTCCTCCCGCACGTCCTGGACGGTGACGACGCCCAGTCTCCCGACGCGCCGCTCCTGCACGACGACCTGTACACCAAGGGGGTCGAGCCCGCGCCCGAACGCCCGTCCAACGTCGCCTCCCGTGTCGAGATGGGTCGCGGCGACCCCGAGCGGGGGTTGGCGGCCGCCGACTTCGTGGTCGAGCGCAGCTTCCGCACCAAGGCGGTGCACCAGGGATACATCGAGCCGCACGCCGTCGTCGCTACCTGTGGAGAAGACGGACGCGCGACCGTATGGGCCAGCTCCCAGGGTCACTTCATGATCCGCGCCTACTGCGCCAAGCTGCTGGGCATGGAGCAGTCGCAGATCAAGGTGGTTCCCGCCGAGATCGGCGGGGGCTTCGGGGGCAAGACCACGGTGTATCTCGAGCCCCTGGCGATCGTCCTGTCCAGCAAGAGTGGCCGACCCGTGAAGATGGTGATGTCGCGCGAGGAGGTCTTCCGCGCGACGGGACCCGCGTCGGCGACGCGGATCGAGCTTCGCATGGGATGCACCCGGGACGGCCGGATCACCGGAGCCCACGCGCGGCTCGAGTACGAAGCCGGAGCCTTCCCGGGCTCGCCCGTCGGAGCCGCGGTCATGACCCTGTTCGCCCCCTACGACATCGACGCGCGGGCCGAGGGATACGACATCGTCGTCAACAAGCCGAAGGTCGCGGCCTATCGCGCGCCCGGCGCACCGATGGCGGCCTTCGCGGTCGAGAGCGTGGTCGACGAGCTGGCGGCGAAGTGCGGCATCGATCCGATCGAGTTCCGCCTGAACAACGCGTCGAAGGAGGGGGTCCAGTCGACCTTCGGCCCGAAGTTCAAGCGGATCGGAAACGTCGAGACCCTCGAGGCCGCGCGCGCGCATCCCCACTGGAAGGCCCCCCTGGCCCCGAACCAGGGCCGCGGCGTCGCCAGCGGCTTCTGGTTCAACGGAGGCATGCAGTCGAGCGCGACGGTGCAGGTCGCGGACGACGGCACGGTCTGCGTCGTCTCCGGCAACCCCGACATCGGGGGCTCCCGCGCATCGCTCG
Organism: Myxococcota bacterium; assembly: GCA_028284295.1. Taxonomy (GTDB): domain Bacteria; phylum Myxococcota_A; class UBA9160; order UBA9160; family UBA4427; genus JAJDAN01. The sequence continues at coordinate 20,955 of JANQSB010000245.1, forward strand.
CGATGATGGCCGCGGAGGAGTTCGGCATCGACATCGAGCGAGTCGATCCGCAGATCGCCGACACCAGCTCCGTGGGATACAACGATCTCACGGGCGGCAGTCGCGTGACCTTCGCGACGGGCATGGCCGTCGTCGAGGCCTGCCGGGACGCGGTGCGACAGCTCCGCGAACGGGCCGCCGCCATCTGGGGCGTCGAGATCGACGGCGTCGAGTGGGCCGACGGCGAGGCCCGGCCGACGAAGGGCGGCGGCGAGCTGGAGCCCCTCACCCTTCGCGACATCGCGCTCAAGGCCGCGCGCACCGGCGGGCCGATCACCGGTCGCGCCTCGCTCACGGCACGCGGCGTCGGGATGGCCTTCGGCGTGCACATCTGCGACGTCGAGGTCGATCCCGAGACCGGAAAGGTCGACGTCGTGCGCTACACCGCCGTGCAGGACGCCGGGCGGGCGATCCACCCGAGCTACGTCGAGGGTCAGATGCAGGGCGGGGTCGCACAGGGCGTCGGTTGGGCACTCAACGAGGAGTACCTCTACGACGACGATGGGCGCATGGAGAACCCGGGCTTCCTGGACTACCGCGTACCCGTGGCGTCGGACCTGCCCATGATCGACACGGTGATCGTCGAGGTTCCGAATCCGGGGCACCCGTACGGCGTTCGCGGAGTCGGCGAGGTGCCGATCGTTCCGCCGATCCCCGCGGTCGCGAATGCCGTCGCGTCCGCCACGGGGATCCGCATGACCGAGCTGCCCCTCTCGCCCCCGCGCGTCCTGGCCGCGATCGACGAGAGTCGCGGCTAGCGGCGCGCGCGACCCAGCGTGGCACGCGTCTTCCTGACCGGAAGCCTGAGGGCGCTCGCGGGCTCGACCGGCGAGGCGATCGAGATTCCGGCCCGCGACCTGCGCGAGCTCCTGACGCGACTCGAAGAACGGATTCCCGACATCCGTCGGCGTGTCGACGAGGGCCTGTCGATCGCGATCGACGGAGACGTCATCTCGGATCCATTGCTCGAGACCCTGGAACCCGACAGCGAGGTCCACTTCCTGCCCGCCATCCAGGGCGGTCGCGGCTGAGCGCCGGCAGGGCGCGCCCTGCCGATGCAATGAGCGAGCTCCGCCCGGCCCTGCCCCGTCGGCGAGCAGGAGACGGCGGCGCTCGGCACAGCTGGGCGCCGATCGGCCCGCAACGCGACTGGCACGCATCTTGCGCTGCTCCGCGAGTGCCCCCGCTGATGGAGCCAGTCGATGAAGAAGCTCTCCGGTCTCGATGCGATCTTCCTGCACGCCGAGACGCCGCGAACCCCGATGAACGTCGTCGCCACGGTCCTGCTCGAGCCGGGAGCCGCCGCGGCGATGGGTGAAGACCTGCTCTCGGCGGTCGTGACCCGGATCGAGGAACGCATCTCGCACCTGCCACCCTTTCGGAGGCGACTGGCCGGGTCGGGACTCTCCCTCGACGCCCCGTCCTGGATCGAGGATCCGGACTTCACCGTCGCCGAGCACGTCTTCCGGATGCGCATCGCCGCGCCCGGCGAGCCCGAGGATCTCGAGCGCCTGGTCGGCATCGTCGCGTCGCGCCCGCTCGACCGCACCCGACCCCTGTGGGAGCTGTGGGTGATCGACGGGCTCGCAGACGG
>JANQSB010000430.1 GCA_028284295.1 Myxococcota bacterium
CGCGGGCACGACCCCCGACCGCACGCGCTCGCGTTCCGGCTCCGGACGGGGCGCGACCGGAGTCGACGTCGGCGTCGCATCGACGATGCCTTCGTCCAGCGGCGCGACCGGCGTCAGCCTCCCCTGGATGACGCCCACGATCGTCCCATAGGCCCGGCCGCCGACCTCCGCGGGGTACATCAGCTTCCAGTCGCGGATGCGGGCGTCGAAGAGCGGCCGCTCGCGCGGCGCCTCCCCCTCGATCAGGGGAAGCGACACGCGCAGGATGCGTTGCTGCCGGATCTCCTTGGGTCGACCCGGTGCGTCGGTCTCGAGGGGCTCGGGCACGAGCTCGAGCTCGCTCACGGCGCCCGATTCGATGTGGAAGCGGAAACGCCGCGCCCCCTCGGCATCGGAAGCGGAAGCCGGGGTCGCGTCGCCGGCGTAGACGCCCTCGAAGCGGCCCTGGATCCACTCGTCGCGGCCGGCGGCGCTCATCCCTTGCGGGAGTCGACGGACCTCAGGTGGCCGTCGGTGCCGTGCGACGCGCGCGCCGAGGCCGCTTCGGCACCGGCGAGCAGTCGGCGACGGGCCTCTGCGAAGGCCATCTCGGCCTCGTGATAGACGTCCACCCGGATCTCCTCCGCGGTGTCGGCCAGGTAGATCTGGGCGTCGGACTCGATCCCGGCACGCGCCTTCGCGAGGCGCACCTCGTTCTCGAGCAGGTAGTCGTAGGCGCCGCGCCGCAGCATCATCTTGAAGAAGATCGGCCCCGTCTCGATCGAGATCAGAAGCAGCAGGATGAAGATGGGCACCCAGCCCCCGATCTCGTGCGAGATGTGGATGCGCTTCATCAAGCCGTCGAGGTTGCGCGCCTGCCTGAGGTTGCTCTCGCGGGCCGCCTCGATCTGATCGTCCACCGACGCGAGCTCCGCCTTCCAGCGGTCGATCTCGGCGCGCACGGGCTCGCTCTTCTCGGCATCGCGACTGCGGTCCCGCTCCAGCTCGAGCAGCATCTGGTCGAGATTCTCGCGCTTGTCGCGCCAGGCCGGACCGCGGCCCGCCACGCCGCTGCCGGTCTTCCCCTCGGCCTCGAGCTCCAGCAGGCGTCGTTGCTGCTTGATCTCGATGCGCCTCCGCTCGAAGTAGCGCTCGCGCTCGTCCAGGCGGTCCATGGAGGCAGAGATCCGGGCGCGCAGCTCGTCCTTGCTGCTCTCGAAGATGCCGTCGGTGTGGGTGTTCAGCTGGGCCAGGTACTCGTTCTGCTCGAGCTCGAGCTGGGCGTCGATCTCCGGCTTCAGGATGCGGATCTCCAGGGGCGCCGAAATGCAGACGCCGATGAGGATCGCCATCAAGAGGCGCGGCATGGACTGCAGCAGCTCGCGCAGGGTGATGCGCTCGCTGCCGTCGCCCTTGCCGGTGCTGGAGACGATGAAGCGGTCGATGTTGAAGATCACGAGCGCCCACACGAGCCCGGCCACGACGGCCAGGACGGTGGTGGGCCAGTCGATCTGGCGGTCGAGGGCCGTGCTCGTCTTGGGCTCGAAGACCGTGTAGAACGCGTAGGCGCCCGAGGCGAAGGCGAGTACCGCGGTCGCCAGGACCACGCCCCCGATGCCCTGGAACTTCGCCCAGTCGCTCTTGGGGCAGCGCGGAAGCACCTCCGTGTCGGCGCCCGCGCACGACCACAGGAAGCGGGTGACGATTCCGGGCCGACGGGGGGCCGACGGCGCGCGCGTCGTTCGCGACCCCGGCGACCGCGCGGGCCTCTGCGGCTGGCTCATGGCGGACTCCCGTCCGTCCTATCGGTCGGTTTCGCACCGGGGTCGAGCGGGAAGCGCGGATCCAATCCCGCTGGAGGATTCGCACGGGGGTGTACCTTGTGGGCCGTCATGTTCACCTACCTGAATCCCGCCGTTCGCGAACGCCTGATCGACGAGGGCAAGCTGCTGCGAATCGACGCCCGGGGTCGGCGCCTGGACCCGCGCGAGGCGCCGCCCGAAGGCAGCCTCAACCTGAACCTGCTGGGCCCGATCCCACTCCCGGTCCGGATCGGCAGCGGCCGCCACACCGTGGACTGGTACGCGTGCGTGCGCAGCACGGAGCTGCGGCAGGTCGAGGACCTGGCGGGCACCCTGCGGCAGAGCGGTGGGCAGCACCTCTTCTCCCTGCTGGCCTCGTCGATGGCCGTCAACAGCGTGCTGGTGGTGGGCTCGCCCGGCGAGGCGGAGTCGCCGCTGGTTCGCGTCCACTCGAGCTGCCTGACCGGCGACGTCTTCGGTTCCGAGCGCTGCGAGTGCGGCCCGCAGCTGGCCGACGCGGTCGACCGGATCTGCGACGACGGTGCCGGCGGGCTCATCGTCTACATGGCAGGCCACGAGGGGCGGGGCATCGGCCTCTGGGCCAAGGCGGCCACCTACCTGCTGCAGGACGGCGGCGAGAACACCTACCAGGCCAACCAGTCCCTGGGCCTTCCCGAAGACTCGCGCGACTTCAGCGAGGCGGCCTCCCTGCTCCACTTCTTCGTCGGCGATCGCCCGATGCGGCTGCTCACCAACAACCCGAAGAAGATCGCCGACCTGTCCGAATGCGGGCTCTCGAAGATCACCCCCGTCAAGCACGTGACCGGGGTGAGCGATTGGAACCGACGCTACCTGGAGGCCAAGCGCGACTGGGGGCACCAGATCGGCGACGACGACATCGGCGGCGACTGACCCGCACTCAGGACTCGGGGTGCAGGGACACCACCTGCGCGTCCGGAGGATTGAGCGGGACGATCTCCTCGACCGACAGGTCGAAGCCCTCCAGGCCCACGATGTGGCGCGGCCGATTCGTCATCAGGCGCATCCGATGCACGCCGAGATCGGACAGGATCTGCGCGCCCTCGCCGATGTCCCGCAGGCGGTCCGAGTCGTTGCGCTTGGCCTCGGCCCCCTCCTCGGGCGACACGAAGCGCTTCAGGGTGTCGCCGATGCGCATGCCCCCGCCCGGCTGCCCGATGTGGACCAGCACGCCGCGCCCTTCCTTCTCGATCCGGGTCATGGGCGCCTCCAACACGCTCGGTCGGCCCAGGTCGACGTTGAAGAGCAGGATGGGGCTCGAGGTCTGCATCCGCACCAGGACGGGCTCACCGTCCGACACGTCTCCCTTCACGAAGGCGACGTGCTCGGCGTCTCCCACCTGGCTGCGGTAGACGATCGTGTGGAAGCTGCCGTAGACGAAGTCGATGTCGAGCTCGACGTGGCGCGTGACCAGCCGCTCCTTGGCGCGCCGGAAGGCGACGAGGTCCGCGATGGAGACGATCTTCAGCTCGAACTCGCGGGCGAAGCGTTCGAGCTCGGCGCGTCGCGCCATGGTGCCGTCGTCCTTCAGGATCTCGCAGATCACACCGGCGGGTGACAGCCCGGCGAGACGGGCCAGGTCGACCGAGCCCTCGGTGTGCCCGGTGCGCACGAGCACGCCGCCCTCCCGCGCGATCAGCGGGAATACGTGGCCGGGCCGGGCCAGGTCGCGCGCCGTGGAGCGGGGATCCACGGCGGTGCGGATGGTGTGCGCCCGGTCGGCGGCGCTGATGCCCGTGGTCACGCCGCTGCGCGCCTCGATGGAAACGGTGAAGGCCGTGCCGAAGGCCTCGGAGTTGTCCCGCACCATCAGCGGCAGATCGAGCTGACGCGCGCGCTCCTCGGTCAGGGTCAGACAGATCAGACCCCGTCCATGCATGGCCATGAAGTTCACCCATTCCGGCGTGATCTTCTCGGCGGCGACGACGATGTCGCCTTCGTTCTCGCGGTCCTCGTCGTCGACGAGGATCACGGGCTTGCCGTTTCGAATGTCTTCGATGGCTTCACGGACGCGAGCCAGGGGCACGGCGTGAGTCTCCCGGAATCACCGGAGGATACCACGCCGGGAATCGAGCCCGGCGCGCGCCCGGTTCAGAGGTCGCGCTCGTACCGCCAGCCACGCTTGGCCATCGAGAGGCGGTGCCTTCGCCCATCGACCTCGGCGTCGCCGGCCTCGTAGCCCGCATCGCCGTGCCACAGCGCGACCGGGCCGTCCGACTGGACCGAGATGCGCGTCGTGAAGCGCTCGGGGGTGCGCGCCCGGACCGCAGCCATCGCCTCGTCGACGCTCGACCAACCGGACAGCTCGTGGAGACTGACGAAGGTCGGCGGCGCCAGCTCGATCTCCTGGGCGTCCCGGCGGGCCAGGGCGTCTCGCGGCGACATCCAGACGTGGTCCAGGATCTCCCCCTGGTCGACCAGCACGTCGCCCGGCGGGGCGCCCGCCAGGAAGAACCAGGTGAGGAAGCGTCGCGGCGTGATGGCGGGGGGCGTCCAGTGGGAGAAGGGCGCCAGCGCGTCGGGGGCGACCTCGAGCGCAGTCTCCTCGAGCGCCTCGCGCACGGCCGCGCGCCGCGCGGCCTCGACGTCGTCGCCTTCGTGCCCCTCGCGATCGCCCGCGTCGACCCGACCACCGGGAAACACCCACATGCCCCCGAAGGCGATCTTCGAGTTCTTGCGCAGCATCAGGGTCTCGAGGCCGACATCGGCGTCCCGGATCAGGATCACCGTGGATGCATCCAGGGGCTCGCTGCCCGCCTTGCCTTCGCGTGCCCACCGGGCCAGTCGCTCTTCGTGTCGTCCGGACATGGATCGGACAGGATACAGAATGCCGGCGCGGGTTAAGCTGAGCCGGTCGCTGGGGTCGCAGCACGGGAGAGGAGCCAATGGCCGACTCGGATCGACCGAAGGCAGCGGGAAGTGACAAGACTCCGAACCACGCCGAGAGCGGTATGCGCTGCCCGGTCGAGCTCGGCGACGTCGACCTGTTCTCCCCCGGCGCCCAGGAGCACTGGTACGAGGCCTACCCGATCCTGCACCGCGAAGAGCCCGTGCGCCGCATTCCGGGCGAGGGCTTCGGTCGCGGCTCCGACGGCTTCATCCTGACGCGCTACGAAGACATCGCCCGGGTCGTCAAGGACCCGGTCCGCTTCCGACCCACCGTGCAGCTGGCCGTGGAGGCGATCCGCGAGGCCGTCGAACGCGCCTACGAGAAGGGCGACGAGCCGGCGTTGCCGCCGCCCGTCACGGCGATGATGGTCTCGATGGCCACCCTGCGACCGGACGACGCCCTCTATCGGGCTCACAAGCTGGAGCTCACCGACCCGTGGGTGGGTCCGGGCGCGACGCGTCACAGCGAGACGATCACCCGGGCCGCCGACGAGCTGATCGACGCCTGGATCGGGCGCGGCCGGGTGGAGTTCGTCTCCGAGTTCGCGCGCCCCCTGCCGCAGATCGTCCTGGCCGCGGTGCTCGGCTTCCCGCGCGCGGACCTGCCGAAGCTCGAAGCCTGGGGGGTCGCCATGGTCGAGCCCTTCGTGCACGGTCGCGGCCACCGCAACCTCCTGCCCGCCGAGCGACTCGAGGCCCAGGCGGGAGTTCTCGAGGAGTTCACCGCCTACGTGCGCGAGCAGGTCGCCGCGAAGCGGCAAGAGCCGGCCGACGACATGATCAGCTTCCTCACCCAGGTGCACTACCAGGCCCTCGACCGGAAGCTGCGCGACGCGGAGATCGTCGGCATCGCATACGCGATGATGCTGGGCGGGCTCGAGACGACCCAGTACGCGCTGGAAGAGCAGGCACAGCTCTTCTGCGACGACCCCGCGCTGTTCCGGGAGGTGCGCGAGGACCGGACGAAGTTGCGTCCCTTCCTCGAAGAGGCGATGCGCGTGCGCGCGCCGACCCAGGGACTCTCCACCCGCATCACCACGCGCGACGAGTCCTTCGGCGACGTCACGGTTCCGGCGGGCTCGCTCCTGCACCTGCGCTTCGGCGCGGGCAACGTCGACCCCGAAGCCTACGAGTGCCCCTACGAGGTGCGTCTCGACCGCAAGCCCGTGGGCCGCCACCTGACCTTCTCCCAGGGCCCGCGCACCTGCCCGGGAGCCGGCATCTCGCGTCTCGAGCAGAGCCTGGCCTGGGAGCGCCTGCTGGACCGGATCGAGCGTCTCGCCTACGCGCCCGGCAACCGCTTCCAGCACCAGCCCGGCATCATGCTCGGCACCCTCGAGCTGCACCTGGAGTTCGACGCCGCGGAAGACTCGAGCGTCTAGGTCTCTACACCTAGGGACCGCGCCCGGGGATCGACGCCTCCTCGTCCTCGGGCTCCCACGGCTCGGCTTCGGCGAGCCAGTCCGGGCGCAGCCAGAAGACCGCCAGCGACTCACCGGGACGCTCGGCCACGAAGGACGCCATCTCCTCCTGTTCGAGCATGCAGTAGCCGGTCTCGAAGGGCACTCGAAGGTCGAGCTCCGGCGGCTCGGCCACCCGCGCGGCCAGCTCGCGGAGGCCCGCCGACAGCTCCTCACCCGCCACCGCACGGCACAGTCCGTCGGTCGCAATGGCGTCGAAGAGGTCGGGACGTCCGCGGTCCTCGAGCAGGGCGCGCAGCGCATGCGCCCAGAAGTGCAGGGGGGTCGCGAAGGGCGGCCGATGCAGACGGGTGCTGCGCCTCAGCTCGAGCAGCTGCGTCGTCTCGCAGCTGCGTTCGACCTCGAAGAGAGCATGGGGCACCTCGCCCGCCGCGACCTCGGACAGGATCCGTCCGACGACGCTGTGCTTCGCGATGCTCACGCGCGCCCGCGTAGGCGGACGAGTGCCGCAAGGGTGACGGCCGCGAGGAAGGAGAGCATCCCCGGGGCCGGCTCCGGTGCGGCCGTGATGTTGTCCACACCGAGCTCCGCGGCCACCCGCTCGCCTCTCGCCCCGCCACCACCGATGGTCGGGAGCGCGACGCTGTGCAGCACGCGCAGGCCCTGGGCGTCGGAGAGCACGGCCAGCGCGCCCTCCGTGTTCGGCGCGAAGACCGAGAAACCGTCGGACCAGAGCAGGTCCTGCGCCTCCAGGGAGATCTCGATCGTCTGCCAGTCGGACTGCGCGTCCACCACCACGGCCGGGTCCGAGATCAGGAAGTTCCCGTTGCCGTAGAGCGAGACGCGCAGGTGCAGGTCGGGGCCCGCCCCGTGGCGGACGTCGACGAGCAGACGGGTGATGCCCTCGCTCGTGTAGTCGCCGGCCCACTGGGCCTCGTTGAAGGCGACGAGTCGACTGCCGGCCCCCGCGCCGCCGTCCGCAACCAGCTCGATGTACGCGTCGCCGGCTCCGTCCGGTCCGCCGGTGACCTCGACGAAGACCGGAATGAACGAGCGGCCGGTCTGCCAGTCTTCGGTGGTCTCGGTCTCGAAGTCGTCCACCTGCCCCAGCGTCACCGCGGCGACGGGCGTGGCGACGAGGACCGGAACGCAGACGAGCAGCAGCAGGCGGACGCGGGGCATCGGGACTCCGGGGCGGGGACGGATCGGATCGATTCTACCGATTCCGCCAGCGTGCCGGCGCACCGCGCTTCAGGAGCGGGCTGGCCCCACCCGGCGCAGCAGCTCGGCGACCTCCTCCGGGGCGCCGGTGGACGCGTAGGCGATCCGACCGGCGGCGTCGAGCAGATAGACGAGTGGCGGGTGCAGCAGGTTGCCCGTCTGCGGGTTGCGCTCCCGCGCGACCTTCCAGTCATCGAGGACCCGGTTCACGTCGTCGATCTCGCCCGAGAGCACCCGGTCCTCGCCCCGGATCTGCCAGTGCTCCGCCACGCTCGGCAGGCGGCGCGGGGTGTCCCGCCAGGGATCGAGCGTGATCACGACCACGGGCGGCGGCTCCAGCAGGCCGGCCCGCTCGCGACCCTCGAGCACCTGCCGCACCACCGCGGGACAGACCGTCGCACAGTGACCGAACGCGAAGGTGACGAGCGCCGGGCGCCCCTGGAGGGTCTCGAGCGAGAGGCGTTCGCCGTGCTGGTCGACCAGCTCGAGCGCCGGCGCCTGGCGGTCGAGGCGCGGATAGGTATCGGGCGGGGAAGAGACGCCCGCTCTACCGACGGGGGCGATCGAGACGACCCGCGCGCCGGCGGCGCCGACTCCCACCACGAGCAGTGCTGCCGTGGAGACGAGCAGCGCACGGCCGGCCGGCCCGGAAGCGAGCCCGCGCAGCCCCGAACGCAGCGCGTCGCCCCAGATCACCATCATGACCGCCAGCAGACCGATGGGCTGGCCGATGAGCACCAGCCAGCCCGAGGCATCGGGCAGGCCCGACTCGCCCGCGTTGAAGCAGACCGTGCGCGCGCGCAGCAGCCAGGCCGGCGGCTCGTCGGGTGCCGGCCAGAGAGCCAGCGCCCACCACGAGACGGTCACCGCCAGCCAGAAGCCGAGAGCCAGCAGCCCCCCGACGCGTCCCGCGCCCGACCTCACCTCAACCGACGCTCCAGACGTCGGACAGGAGCTTCCAGTTGACGAAGTAGTACACCACGAAGGCCACCAGGAAGACGAGCACCAGCACCATGGTGCCCGGCACGTGTCCCAGGGGATGCCGCGCGAGCATGGACTCGTCGGCCCCGGCCGGCAGCGGCTTCGGAGGAGACACGATGCCGAGAGGCAGACCGAGACGCTCGGCACCGAGCCCGCTCTCGTCGGGTGCGAGCCTGCGCCCGAAGAAGACCGACCAGACCGTGATGACGATGTACATCGCCCCGCCGAGGATCCCGATCAGACCGCCCACCGCCATGACGCCGATCACGAGGTCGACCGCCGGGGAGAACTGCACCTGGAAGGGGGCCTGGGCGAAGGTGACGTCCCAGTGCCGCCGCGGGACGCCGAAGGTTCCCGCGAAGGTCATCGCGATGGAGAAGACGAACATCCCACCTGCGAAGAAGTAGGGCTGGACCCGGGCCATCTTGAAGAAGGCCACCTCGCGCCGGAAGATGAGCGGAATCACGTAGTAGGTGACGCCCATGAAGGCGAGCGCCGTGCCGGCCACCACCGTCGCGTGGAAGTGCCCCGGAATCCGCAGCGTGTTGTGGGCGATGATGTTGATCTGCTCGGTGCCGAAGGTGACGCCCGTGATGCCGCCGACGAAGCCGAAGATCACCAGGGAGAAGACGAGCGAGCTGAAGCCCGGATCGCTCCAGGGCGCGCGTCGCAGCCAGCCGAAGAGGCCCTGGGTGACGCCACGCAGGCGTTGCCCCGCCTCGAGACCGGCCGGCACCGTGAAGCCGTGGATCATGCTCGCGAGCACCGCCATGTACATGAAGTAGCTGGTGTTCCAGACCTTCCAGGAAGGTCCGAAGCCCGGGTCGACGAGCAGGTGGTGGGCCGACGCCATCGAGATGAAGCCGATGTAGAGCACGAAGGCGGTACGGCTGATCTTCTCGTTGAGGACGATGCCGCCGACCGTGAACGCGCCCAGCAGGTACCAGATGGCGACCATGGCCGCGACGTTGATCTGCTGAGACGAGTGTCCCAGGCCCCACCAGATCAACCGGTAGAACTCGGGATCGATCTCCATCAGACCCATCGACCACAGCCAGGTCGGGATGTAGACGAGGGCGCCGTGCAGCAGGGTCACGGCCGCGATGACCGCCGCGGTGACGGCACCGAAGGTCACCAGCGGAACCGAGCCCGTGTAGCTCTGCTCGCGCTTCGCCACCACCAGGATCGCGAAGAAGTGCCCGACGACGATGAGCGCACCCACGGCAAAGAGGATGATGCCCAGGTAGTAGGGCGGCTCCGCGCGCAGCGGGACGTAGGAGGTGAAGAGCACGTCCGCCTTGCCGGCGAACATGGTCCACTCGACGATGCCGGTCCCCAGCACCATCAGCCCGAAGGCTGCCCATCCGACCTTGGGGGCCGGCACCCGCGCGTTCAGCAGCACCGCGGAGGCGAAGTACAGGACCGCCATCTCGAAGAAGAGGATGAAGAAGATCAGCATGTTCATGCCGTGGATCGTGAGCAGTCGGTAGAACCAGACCACGTCCAGCAGGTGAACGGCCTGCCAGCGCGTCAGCAGGACCAGCAGTCCGGCCACGCCGCCGATCAGCAGTGCCACCGTGGCGACGACGGCGTTGACCTTGATCAGGGCGTCGGCGGTGGAGTCGACCTTCAGGCCCGTGGTGGGGCAGGTCCGCATGGAAGCGCTCATCGGAGACCTCCTCCCGCCTGCGCGAGCTGCGCCGGCTCGACGATGATCTTGCCCACCATCAGGTGGTGACCGACGCCGCAGAACTCGTTGCAGACGATCTGGAACTCACCCGCCTGGTTGGGAACCACGACCAGGCCGTAGTCGTATCCGGGGACCACCTGGAAGTTGATGTTCATCGGATAGAGGTTGAAGCCGTGGTTCACGTCCACCGACGACAGGTGCAGGGTGTACTCGGCGCCCTCCTGCAGCTTGAGGATCGGCACCCAGGTCCACATCGAAGCCTTGAGGTACACGTGGCTGCCGGGCGGCGGTGCGACCACCGGGATGCCCTTCTCCTCACCCACGCGGTACTCCTCGATGAACTCGTCGACGCGCGCCGAGAAGGCGACGGGGTCCACGCGATGTCGGATCCCGGACGGGTTCTGTCCTCCGCGCAGGTGCCAGAGCGGCATCATCGCGAACAGGACCAGACACCAGACGAAGGCGATGCTGACCCAGACCTTCTCGCTGCCGGTGACCGGTCGCCACCACACGCCCTGGGGCGCTTCGATTCCCGTGTGGTACATGCCGGGGCCTCCGCTCAGGGCAGGGGGGCTTCGGGAAGCATCGCCAGCTCGACGAGACCCCAGCCCGTGTAGAAGACGAACATCACGACGATGCAGGCGATCAGGAGCAGGAAGGGGTTGTCGAAGATCCGCTGCCCGAGCGGGATCTCCTCCTCGCCCTTCTCGCCCTGGGTGGGCTCGTTCGGGTCGCTCATCGTTTCCCTCCGGTGCGGCGCAGGTCCGCCAGGGTGGTCTCCTCGAGGAAGCTCGTGATGCGATCGGCGAGCGCCTGCCAGTGCGGATGCGCGGCGCACGGGTCGGCGTCGGTGCACTCGGGACGGCCCAGCAGGCAGCGGCGGTCCAGCAGCGGCGTCTCCACGGACTCGACGATGCGAGCCATCGAGATCTCGTCTGCGGGCATCGCGAGGGCGAAGCCGCCACGCGGTCCGCGCTCGGAGCTCAGCACTCCGGCGCGGACGAGCTGGTTGAGAACCTTGGACAGGTAGTTGCGGGGCACCCCGATGGACTCCGCGATCTCGCCCACGCGAACCGGCTCCGCGCCGTCCTCTTCGGCCCGCTCGGCCAGGTGGATGGCGGCGCGCATCGCATAGCTGCCAGTCTGCGAGAGCAACAAGTCGATGGTCTCGGAACTCGAGTGTTCATGAGTTTATCATATGAATATGCTAAATCCACGACGGATGTCGGGAATCGCTCGCTCCGTCGCGTGGATTCGGGAGCTGTCGCGCAAGCCGTTGGCCGCCGCCGACGCCGCCATGAACCGGCTCTATACCTGGCGCTACAACCCGCTGTACCAGTCCGGGACGCTGCTGGTCCTGTCCTTCGTCATCATGCTGGTCAGCGGCATCTATCTGCTGCTCTTCTACCGCATCGGCAGTCCGTGGGAATCGGTCCTGCGGCTCGACGAGCAGCTGCTCGCGGGCCGATGGATGAGGTCGATCCACCGCTACGCGTCGGACCTGGCCATCGTCGCCGCCGCCCTGCATGCCTACCGGATGTTCGTCCAGGGTCGCAGCTGGGGTCCCCGCACCCTGGCCTGGGTGTCGGGCTGGGTGCTGCTCTTCCTGATCTTCGTCTGCGGCTGGACGGGCTACGTGATGGTCTGGGACGAGCACGGCAAGCTCCTGGCGCTCGAGGGTGCCCGACTGCTCGATGCCCTGCCGCTCTTCTCCGAGCCCATCAGTCGCGCCTTCATGGGCGACCGGCCGGTCCCGAACGCGTTCTTCTTCCTGAACCTCTTCCTTCACGTGGCGCTCCCCATCGGCGTCGCCCTGGCGCTGTGGCTGCACGTGGCCCGCATCGCGCGACCGGTGCTGCTGCCGCCGCGGCCGCTCTTGTGGGGAGTCACGGGGCTGCTCTTCGCGGCCTCGGTGCTCATGCCGGCGCCGCTGGGACCCAAGGCGGATCTGCACGGGATGCTCGGACAGGTGGATCTCGACGTCTTCTACGGGTTCTGGATCCCCGTGAGCCGGCAGCTCGAGCCTTGGGCGGCGTGGATGATCTTCGGCGCGTTCGCTGCGGTCGCATGCCTGGCACCCCTGTACACGCGCCCGCCCCGGGCGGACGCCCGCGAGCCCTCGGCCTCGCCCGGGCGACTCTGCACGGGCTGCGACCAGTGCACGGTCGATTGCCCCTACGAGGCGATCACGATGGTCACGCTTCCGGAGCTTCGCCTCGAGCACCCGGTCGCCCGCGTCGATCCGGCCCTGTGCGTGAGCTGTGGCATCTGCACGGCATCCTGCGCGCCCATGGCCATCGGACCCCCCGGTGAGAACGGTCGCGACGAGCTGACGCGGGTACGCAGCTACATCGACTCGGAGGCCTTCGCGTCGGGCGATGTCGTCGTCGTGGGGTGCGAGCGCGGCGCCGGCGGACTTGCCGCGCAGGGTGGCATCGACGGTGCGTCCGTGTACCCGGTGCGCTGCGTCGGACACCTGCACACGTCGGTTGTCGAGTACCTGCTGCGCGCCGGTGCCGGGGCCGTCGTGATCGCGGGCTGCCCGCCACGCGACTGCTGGAGTCGCGGGGGACCGATG
>JANQSB010000435.1 GCA_028284295.1 Myxococcota bacterium
GGATGAAGTCGCTGGTGGACGCGTTCCGGGGCGCCTGAAGGGCTGCCTCCGCGGCCGGGCGTACGCGCGGGCGCAATCGGTCTCAGCGCGTGCGCGAGCGCAGCTCGGCGGTGATCTCCGCGAGGATCGAGACGGCGATCTCCGCGGGGGAGCGCGCGCCGATGTCGAGCCCGACGGGTCCGTGGATGCGGGCGAGGGCGTCCGCATCGAGCCCCAGCGCGGTGAGTCGCTCGAGCCGTCGGGCCTGGGTGCGGCGGCTGCCCAGGCTCCCGACGTAGAAGGCGTCCGAGCGCAGGGCGACGTCGAGGGCCGGGTCGTCGAGCTTCGGGTCGTGGGTGAGCGTGACGACGGCAGTCCGGGCATCCAGAGCGAGAGCCGCGAGCGCCTCGTCGGGCCAGTCGCGCACGATCTCGACGTCGGGAAAGCGCTCGCTGCTCGCGAAGGCGCTGCGCGGGTCGACCACGGTGACCGCATAGCCGGCCTCGCGGGCCATCCGGCACAGGGGCTGGGCGATGTGCACGGCTCCGACGACCACGAGTCGCAGGTCCGGGTTGAAGGGCTGCAGGAAGAGGCCCGCGGGCTCTCGCTCCAGCTGGCGTGCAGCGTCGCCGCGAAGCACCTCTCGAGCGGCGGCCGCGATCTCGAGGACGTCGCTGGCGGCCGCATCGGCCGTCGCGACGGGGTGCAGCACCTCGCGTCGACCGCTCGCCAGGTTGATGCTCATGACGGCCGGTCGCTTGGCTTTCTGGTCGGCGAGCAGCGCGTCGAGCCAGGCGCTACGGCGCTCGCGCCCACCGCCCTCGCGCACGACGCGGTCGACGAAGACCTGGATCTCGCCGCCGCAGGGGAGTCCGACCTCCCAGGCCATCTCGTCGGTGACGCCGAACTCGAGCAGCTCGTGTCGCCCGGAGTCGATCACCTCGAGCGCAGTCTCGACCACCGCGCCTTCCACGCAGCCTCCCGAGACGGACCCCACCATGTTCCCGTCCTGATCGACGGCCAGCAGACTGCCCGGCGGTCGGGGCGACGAGCCCCAGGTCGCGGTCACCGTGGCGAGCGCCGCTCCTCGCCCCTGGTCGCGCCACTGCGCGAGCCGCTCGAGGACGTGCCGGGACCCCCCGATCACGGTCGAACGGTGTAGCGCCGCGGCCCCCGCTCGCGCGTGGCCAGCTCGCGCTCGATCTCGTCCATCCAGTCGCAGAGCCGGGGACGGGTCTCGCGCGGGTCGATCAGGTCGTGCACGCCGAACTCCTCGGCCCGGGGGAAGATCGACTGAGCGGCGGCCATCTCCTCCTCGAGCTCCCGTCGGCGTGCCTCGGGGTCTGCGGCGGCCTCGATCTCGGAGCGATAGGCGAGGGCCACGCCGGCCTCCACGGGGAGCGCCCCGCTCTCCGCCGAGGGCCAGGCGACGACGGTGCCCGACGGGCCCAGGTGGATGCCCTGGGCGACCCCGAAGGCCCGGCGCACGAGGACCGCGAACCAGGGCACGGTGGTCTGCAGCACGGCGAACATGGCGGCCATGCCGTGTCGGATCGTCGCGGAGCGTTCGGCGGCGGCTCCGATCATGAAGCCCGGCTCGTCCACGAAGCTCACGATCGGCAGGCCGAACGCGTCGCAGGTCTCGACGAAGCGGCGGATCTTCTGCGCGGCCTCTGCCGTCATCGAGCCGCCGTCGAAGCGGCAGTCGTTTGCGAGGATCCCCACCGGGCGACCGTCGACCCGGGCCAGGCCGGTGACCTGGCTGCGACCGAAGCCCGCGGTCATCTCGAAGAAGGAATCCCGATCCACCACCAGCTCGATCAGACGGCGGATCTTGTAGACCGCCCGGCGGTTGCGCGGAACGATCGAGAGCAGCTCCTCCTCGCTGCGATGACGCAGGTCTCCCACGTCGAAACGCGGCGGCGCCTCCCAGACGTTGGAAGGCAGGTAGGAGAGGAAGCTGCGGATCTGACGCCAGGCGTCGTCCTCGTCCTCGGCCACGTTGTCGACCACGCCGCTGCGCAGGTGCACCCGGGCCCCGCCCAGATCCTCCTTGCTGGAGGCTTCACCGAGGGCGCGGGAGACCAGGGCCGGGCCACCGGTGAGAACCTGGGCACCCTCGCGGGTCATGATCGAGAGGTGGGAGGCCACGAGCCGCCCGGCCGGGAAGCCGGCCACCGGCCCCAACGCGGCGCAGACGACCGGGACGCTGGACAGGCTCTGCATCGACAGCGTGTTCAGCGGCGCAGGGGCCGTCATGTCGTAGCCGGAGCGGCCCCGGGTCTCGCCCGCCCCGGCGATCGAGGCGCCGCCACCTTCGAGGAGCCGTACCAGGGGAAGTCTGCGCCGGACCGCCAGCGCGTCGGCGTAGAGCCCCTTCTTGAGCCCGACCGCCGAGTAGGCGGCGCCGCGGATCGTGAAGTCGTCGCCGCACACCACCACCGGGCGATCGTCGATGCGCGCGGTCCCGGTCACGACGTTGGCCGGCGTGAACTCGCGCACGCCCCCGTCCCCGTCGAGCTGGCTGGCGCCGGCGATTCCGCCGTGCTCGCGAAAGGAATCGCGATCCACGAGTCCATCGATCCGCTCGCGGACGGTGCCGCGCCCGCGTTCGTGCTGACGGGTGACGGCCTCGGCCCCCCCGTGCTCCCGGGCGAGCTCCCGGCGTCGACGGATGGCGTC
>JANQSB010000438.1 GCA_028284295.1 Myxococcota bacterium
CACCAGCCTGCGCCGCATGGGGCAGGTCGCGCAGCGTCTCTCCCAGCTGCTGCGCGGCCTGCCCCATGCGGCGCAGGCTGGTGAAGAGCCCCAGGGTGCGACCGCCGAGACCACGCGCGACGTCTGCCAGCACGAGAGCCGTCTCCTCCACGAGGTCGTCGACCCCCTCGAGCGCGACCACCCGCATGTGCTCCCGGTACGGGAAGGGGCTCTCGACGGAGACCTTGCCGGCGTCCCGGGAGCGCTCCTCGATCTCGAGTTCGCCGAGCGCCGCGAAGGCGTCGCCGCCCACGAAGAGACTGGCCGAGAGCACCGCGACCGACTCGAGGCGCTCCAGGAAGCGCTCGTGGAACGCGTCGGCGGGCGAGACCGCGCGGATCGACAGCGACCAGTGGTCGTAGGGACGTTCGACGTCCTCGAAGCCCGCGACCACGTCCCCGGACTCCTCCTCGAAGGCCAGCTGCAGGGCCTGGGCGGCACCGCGAAGCTCCTGTACCGCGCGCTCTCCCTCGCTGGGGGCACCGCCCGACGTGGGCGCGTCTTCGAGGGCTGCGGCGGCCTGACGCCTGCGCTCCTCGGCCTCACCCGCACGCGCCACCTCGAGCAGCCGGTCCGCAGCGCGGTTGGCCAGGTCGGCGGCCTCCGGGAAGAGATCCCCCGCCGCCACCGGCAGCTCGACCTCCCCGTAGTCGCCTGCATGCTCCGAGAGCGAGCGTCCGAGACCGACCAGGTCCTGTCGCAGGTCCCGACGCCAGCCAGCGGCTTCGGGATCGTGCCGACCCGGCGCGCCGCGAGCGCCCATGGCCGCGCGCGCCCGTCGTCCGCGCGCGCGCGGCGGCGGAAAGAGCTCGTCGACCCGCTCGAGAAGCTCCTGGGGCCGGACGACCGTGGCGTAGACCTCGTCGGCCACTCCGGCGAGCTCGTGGCCTTCGTCGATCACCACGTGCTCGAAGCGCGGGTAGTCGGGCGGCCAGCGCAGCAGCAGGTCGTGGTTCGCGACCACCAGATCGGCCTTGGCGAGTGCTGCGCGCCGCCTCCCGAAGGGGCAGTCGCGCGCCCGCGCGCACTCCTCGCGCGAGCACTGCTCGGCGCGAAACGCCACCGACCGACGCAGCAGGTCGCGCAGCATCGGCTGGCGGAAGAAGAAGCCTCCGGGCAGCGCACCGACCTCACCGTGGGGACGGGTGCGGGCGCAGGCCTGGAGGAGCGCGTAGGCCATGCGGTCGTCGGGCAGCAGGCTGCCCCCCTGGCCCTCGGCGAGGACGTCCTTCAGACGGCGCTCGCACAGGTAGTTGGCGCGACCCTTGATCGAGAGCGCGCGCAGCTTCGGGTAGCCGAGGAAGCGGGCAGCGGCGGCGATGTCCTTGTAGAGGAGCTGGTCCTGCAGCAGCTTCGTGCGAGTGGAGACGATGAGCGGCGGACGCGAGGGCGCGCCCGTCTCGGCATCGAGTCCGGCTCCCTCCGGTCCGGTGTCTTCGCCACCGGAGCCACCGGCCACGAAGGGGATGGCCGCGGCCAGGTAGGCGAAGGACTTGCCGACGCCGGTCCCACCCTCGAGGAGCAGGGTGCCCCGGCCCCGGAGATTCCGGACGAAGTGCCGGGCCAGCTCGATCTGCTCGTCGCGCACCCGGTAGCCCGGCAGGTAGCGACGACCGCGCTCGACGTCCCGCAGCGCGTCCGCGATGGCGTCCTCGTCGAAGGGAACGGGCTCCTCGGCGGTCTCGCCGATCTCCACGTACTCGGCGGTCTCACTCGCGGCCGGCGCCGCTGCTCGGGTCCCGGCCCGGGTGGGAGGCGCATCGAAGGCCCCCAGATCCTCGGGGCCAGCGGGCTCGGGATCCGCAAGGGACGCGAACAGCCCGGGCGCACCGGACAGCAGGGGCAGCCAGTCCGAAGCGGGCACGAAGCGTTCCAGCGCCTGACGCGCAGCCGCGTATCGCGGCTCGGCGCCCCGAGCACCGCGCCCCACGCGCGAGACGATGCGCGCGGTGTCGAGTGCGTCGTCGAGAGCCCGGTGGCGCTCCTCGGTCTCGAGGAGCAGGCGCGTGAAGGACTCGAGTCGCAGGTCGGGCGCGTCGGGGTGGGTGAGCTGGAGCAGGTCCTGGGTGTCCAGGTAGCGAGCGTCCCGGAGGGCTGCGTCGACCTGCTGGCCGAGGAAGTGACGCTCGAAGTCGGCGTTGTGGGCGACCAGCACCCGGCCAGCCAGGATCCCCGCGACCTCCCGCACGACCTCGCGGAGGCGGGGAGCGCCTTCGAGGTCCCCGTCGGAGAGGCCCGTCAGCCGCTGGACCACCAGCGGCAGGGGCCGCTCGGGGCGCACGAGGCCATCGACACAGCGCAGCCGCGAGCTGCCCGGGTCGATGGCGACGATCCCGATCTCGACGATCTCGGAGGCCGCCTCCTTGGCGAGCCCCGTGGTCTCGAGATCGACGAAGGCGAGCGGCCCCGTGTGGTCGAGCAACGGGGCGAGCGCAGCGGTGTCGATCCGGAGCTCGGCGCCTTCGCCGTGACGCGAGCGCAGCGCCCCGCCGCCGGCGCTAGACGTAGATCCCGCCCTTGAACTCCCGGTCCTGGCGGATCATCACGTTCACCAGTGCGGGCTTGCCCGATGCCGCGGCGCGCTCGAGCGCGGGCCGCAGCTCCTCCGGGCTCTCGACGTGCTCGCCGTGGCCGCCGAGCGCCTCCACCACCTTGTCGTAGCGCGTGGGGTTGAGGAGGGTGCCGTCGAGGCGGTCCCAGCCCATCATCGAGCCCTGGGGTCGCATCATCTGTCCCCAGGCCGCGTCGTTGCCCACGACGCCGATGATCGGCAGCCCGAAGCGCACCGCCGTGTCGAACTCGAAGCCGTTCAGGCCGAAGGATCCGTCGCCGTAGACGATAACCACGCGTTGGTCGGGATGCGCGAGCTGCGCCGCCAACGCGAAGGGCATGCCGACGCCCAGGGTTCCGAGGGGCCCCGGATCCATCCAGGCGCCCTCGCGCTTGACCGGGAGGATCTTGGCGGCGGTCGCGACGATGTCGCCGCCGTCTCCGATCACGATCGGATCGTCCAGGGTGTCGAGCCAGTCGCGCAGCTCGCGACACATGCGCTGCGGATCGACGGGCGACTCGTCGCTGTCGAGGGCGGCCTGCACCTTGGCCTCGGCGGCCGTCTCGATCTCGCGCAGCTGGTCGCGCCAGGGACTGAAGTCGAGCTTCACACCCTGGTTCTTCATCTCCTGGGACAGCAGCTCGAAGCTGCACGCGAGATTCCCCACCAGCGGGATGTCGGTCTGGCGGTTCATGCCCATCAGCACGGCATCCATGTCGAGCTGGATGATGGTCGCGTCGGCGGGAATCGACGCCCCGAAGCGCATGCGGAAGTCGAGCAGGGTGCCGGCCAGCACGATGCAGTCGATCTGCTTCATGGCGTCGCGCCGCGAGCGGTTCAGGAACTCCGGCGAGTCCGGCGGCACCGTGCCCCGCCCCATGCCGTTGGTGTAGGTCGGGATGTGGGTCTCGGCGATGAACTCGTTCATCGCGGGGGAAGCTGCCGACCACTTCACGCTGGTCCCGGCCATCAGCATCGGGCGCTCGGCCCGGGAGAGCGCCTCGATGGCGCGGCGTACCTCGCGCAGGTCGGGAGAGATGCGCGGCGCCTCGGTGCGGATCTTCGGGACGGGCGCGGTCTCCACCGGCACCGGCGTCATGAAGATGTCCATCGGGATCTCGAGGAAGGCCGGTCCGGGGGTTCCGGAGACCGCGTGACGGATGGCCAGCTCGACGTACTCGGGAATGCGGTAGGTCTCGTAGCAGGCGTCCGCGTACTTGGTGATCGGCCGCATGACACCGA
>JANQSB010000480.1 GCA_028284295.1 Myxococcota bacterium
ACTTGCTACGCCTGGTCTCCGAAGGCTTCGACGACGGCGGGTCCTTCTCGTACCTCGGGGCGGGCCTCTATCGCTTCCAGGCCCTCTTCGACCCGACCTCCGTTCCGATCGAGGCCGGCCAGACCCTGCGCGCCGCCATCGAGCTCTCCGCGGGAGACATTCCGGCGGGCAACGGCTGGTGCGACTTCGACGCCGACCTGGTCAGCACCAACGACTGCACGACCGGCACCAGCATCACCCGCGACATCGTGCGGACCTCGACCTGCAACGGCTGCCACGGGGTCACCTCCGATACGAAGCTGAGCTTCCACCGCAACGACGGCCGCACCGAGATGGAGTACTGCGTCGTCTGCCACAACCCGCCCCGCAATGCGGACACGGGCATGACGACGCTCACCCACAAGATCCACTACGGATCGCAGCTCACGGTCGAGTGGCGCGGTGGGAACTACGACCACGTCAACTTCACCCGGGACATCACCGACTGCACCTCCTGCCACGAGTCCGGCCCGCTCGACGCCGACAACTGGAAGACGCAGCCCCACCAGGAGGCCTGCGGGTCCTGTCACGACGATGTCGATTTCGTGACCGGCGTCGGACACGGCAGCGGTGGCCAGCAGCCGACGAACCGCTTCTGCCGCAGCTGCCATCCGCCGGAGGGTCAGCTGACCGCCAACGAGCTCCCCGTCGCCACGGTGCACACGGGAATCGCCAAGGCCGCAGAAGCGGCGCTCTACCGGGGTGGCGGCAACGGCTTCGCGATCGAGCGCGCCGACTACGACCGGGAGCTCGAGACCGTGACCATCGAGTACTCGGTCACCCGGGACGGCGTGAAGGCCGACCTCGCCAACGACCCCGAGTGGACCAACGGCGGGCGCCTGAACATCGACCTGGCCTGGAGCGCCGAGGACTACACGAACGAGGGCAGTGGCAGCGATCCGGCACCCGGGCAGCCCGTGACGGTCTCGGCCCTCGACATCGGGAACACGGTGACGCCGCTTCCCAACGGGTCCTATCGCACGGTCGTCGACGTGTCCGGCTTCGGCTTCGGGTCGCTCACCGTGGGCCTGGAAGGCTACCCGCGCGCCGACCTCGTGGACGAGAATCCGCCGGTCGCGGAGTACAGCGCCGTCCCGGTCCGCAGCGCCTTCCGGACCATCAGCGTGGAGGCGCGAACCCCCGTCACGCCCCGACGCGACGTCGTCGACATCCAGAAGTGCAATGCCTGCCACGACTCGGGCGGCGCGGGACTCTCCTTCCACGGCACCAACCGCACCGGCGAGATGCAGGTCTGCGTCCTGTGCCACAACGCCAACGCGACGGACCTCCGGAGACGACCGGCCGATCCGGGTCAGACCCCCGACGGCAAGCGCGAAGAGTCGGTCGACATGAAGCGGATGATCCACCAGATCCACATGGGCGGAGACCTGGAGGAGCCCGTGGTGATCTACGGATTCGGCGGCACGCCCCACGACTATTCCGGGGTGAGCTTCATCGGCAACAACAAGAACTGCCTGACCTGCCATGTCGGCGGGACCTACAGCACTGACGACGCCTGGCGCACGCTGCCGTCGACGATCGACTCGGGAAACGAGGTCACCGACCCCTCGGACGACCTGGCGATCTCGCCCGTGACGGCGGTCTGCTCGAGCTGCCACGACAGCGACCGCGCCAAGGACCACATGGTCGCGAACGGCGGCACCTTCGGCTCCTTCCCGTCCGAGATCCTGCTGCCGGTCCCCGAGCCGAACGCACTGCCGCTGGCCCTGTCGGCGCTGCTCGGTCTCGGGTTGCTCCGGCGAAAGCAGGGCGGCGCCGGCGCGGGCGACAGCTAGGCACGCGGCGACGCCTCGTGCCGGATCGTAGAGAGCCGGAGGCCGAACCAGCACGGTCCGGGCTCCCGCCCACGCGAGCCCTTCGGGCCCGCGCAGGCTAGCTTCGGATCGGAGCCAGCATCGGGCGGGGATGGACGGAGCTCGATCTTCGGGTGGGGGAGGGGCGTTGCACCGGCAAGGCCCGTGGCGGGTCGGGAGCTGCGTACTGCTGGCCGGTCTCGTGGCCTGCGCCCTGCAGTGGGGCCCGTCGGAGCCCGAGGGCCGGCACCGCACCGCCGCGGTCGAAGGGGCCGGACAGCGGATCGGCTCGGAAGCGTGCGCGGCTTGCCACGCTTCCTTCGCCGACCACTTCGCCTTCAGCGAGGCGCATCCGGACTGCGAGTCGTGTCACGGCCCCGGCCAGCTCCACGACTACACGGCAAGGGCTGCCGACATCCGCTTTCCCTCCAGCGAGGACTGCGCGGCCTGCCACGGCACGCGATCGACGACCCTGTTGGGATGGACCCACTCGCCTCATGCCCGGGCCGATGTGCTGTGCAGCGACTGCCACGACACCCACAACCGGGAGCTCTGGAACCTGCGCCCCGCAGACGCGGTCCAGACGGCGGTCTTCCGGAACGCCGATCCCGCGACGCAGCTGTGCGCGAGCTGCCATCCCGGCGTCCGCGCCCAGTTCGACCTCCCGTCGCGTCACCCCCTGGGCGAGGGCATGCTCGGCTGCACGGACTGTCACGAGCCCCACGCGAGCCGGCGGCAGACGCTCGGGGCCGCGACCCGGCGCTGTCTGGAGTGCCACCAGGAGGTCGCCGGGCCATGGATCTACGAGCATCCACCCGTGACCGAGGACTGCAGCTACTGCCACACACCCCATGGCGCGAGCGCGGACTTCCTGCTCGAGACGAGCCAGCCCGCGGCCTGCATCTCGTGCCACTCACTTCCCATCGCCGGAGCCGTCCACCAGCCCTATGCGTTCACGACCGCCTGCACGGACTGCCACAACGCGGTCCACGGGTCCTACGCCGACCCCCACCTGCGGAAGTGAGTACAGGCATGGCGATGCGGATCGCAGCCGCCTGTCTCTGCCTGTTGCTCGTCGGCGCGGCTCCGGGCCGGGCGGAGGAGACCGAGGCGACGGCGCAGGCCCGGGACGGCCGCTCCGGGTTCCGCAGCGTCTGGTCGGCCACCGTCGTCGGCGTCTACACCCGGCTTCCCTCGCCCGAGAGCGACAACGACTTCGCGGGCTGGTTCGACCAGTACGAGTTCACTCCCAACAAGGGGAGCGACTTTCCCTTCCAGATCGGAGTCCGGGAGGCTTCCTTCGATCTCTTCCGTGGGGAGCGCGCCGTCTTCCAGTCGCGGCTCCGGAGCCCGAGCGCGAACCTCGGCGTCTCGGGATCCCAGGCCGACGACCCCTTCTTCAACCAGCACCTCGATGCCCTGACCCGTCTGCGGGGTCTCGATCTCGACGTCCGGTATCGCCGCATTCGTACCGAGCAGCTTCGCCTCTTCCCCAACACCGCCGGCGCGGCCCTCGTGTTCGACGACCGGACCCGCCGGGACGACCGCTTCTACCGGGACCGCACGGGCTTCGAGAGTGAGCTCCGGATCCGGCCCTACGAGAGCCTGGAGCTGCCGGACGACGCGCCGGGCGCCTGGATCCGACCGCAGCTGGCGCTGCGTGGCGGGTACGAGGATCGCGACGGAGATGCCCAGCTGCGGATCCACCGGGGGCCTTCCAACGACTGGGTGGGGCTCGCGCCCGACCGCGACCGCTCGGTGGCGGAGGTCGGCACCGGGCTGGTGGTCGCCCCCGACGGCCTCTTCACCCTGAGCTTCGACTTCGACCACGAGCGCGTCCGGATCGACGACCCGGTACTGACCGACGGGGATCTGGGCTTTCCCCCTCCCCAGGCCAGCACCATCGGCTTCGTTCCCGAGACGGACCGCTATACGGGCACCCTGCGCTTCAGCAGCCAGCTCCACGAAGGACTGAGCATCGAAGGAGGCCTGCTCGTGAGCGAGCTCGAGCAGGTGTCGGAGTACACCCCGGAGCAGCGGAGCAGCGGCCTGCGCGACAACGAGGTTCGCAGCTACGGGGCGCAGGCCTCGATCGAGTCCAGGCCGCTCGACGACCTCTCCCTGCGCGGCCACTTCAAGTACGACCGGCGCCAGAACGAGATCGAGCGAAACACGAGCCTCTTCAATGCGGAGAACCAGATCGACCCCTTCGTGGAGGACTGGGAGCGCTGGCTCGTGGGGGGCGAGGCGGAGCTCCAGCTCGCTCGAGCCACCCGCGTCGGCGTCGGCCTGCGCTACGAGGAGGTCGCCCGGGATCTCGACTACGCGCCCCCCGTCGGGCTTCGCATCCTGCCTTCGAGCGCCCAGATCGATCGGGACACCCGCACCGTGAGCCTCTACGGCACCGCCGCGGCACGCCCCTGGCGGCGCCTGCGGATCGACGCCGAGCTGGGCTACCGCTGGGCGCCGGACACGGGCTACGCGAGCGAGCTGGACGACAACCTCTACGGCGAGCTTCGGGCATCGTACGTGCTCGCCTTCGCGCGCCCGGTCCACCTCTCGGCCTCGTTGCGGGGCAGCACCGGCGAGAACGACGACTTCAGCCTGGTCTCCGGTCAGGGGCCCGTCCCGGCCGGGACCCGCCTGGGCCGCTCCTACGAACGCTCGAGCTTCCTGGCGGGACTCTCGGCCAGCTTCGCGCCCCTGGACCGCGTCAGCCTGAGTGCGTCGTTCTTCTATGGACGCGACGATCAGGACTCGAACCTCGATCTGTCGAGCCTCCAGCGCTACTTCCAGGACACCGTTCCCATCGACTTCAGCCGCGACGGGGACGCACGCTTCGAGAACAAGCAGACGAGTCTGGTGCTCGGGATGCATGCCCAGCTCACCGAAGCGACCGACGCCTCGGCCAGCTACTCGTTCGCGCGGGCGAAGGCGGACTACGGCGGATCCGACGACACGGTGCTGCTCGACCTGGTGGGCCGAAACCAGCGCATCGAGTCGACCACCCACGTGCTCGACCTGGAGCTGCGCCATCGCCTCGCCCCCGGACTCGAGGTGCTCGCGGGGTACCGCTATCAGGACTACGACGACGATGCGCCGCGCGTGGAGAGCGTTGCCAGCGTGGTGGCGCCCTTCGACCGCTCGACCCGCCAGCACACCGCGACGGTCGGTGTGACGCTCAGCAGCGAGTTCTTCGAACGACGCTGAGCCTCAGCTTCCGGGCGCGGGCGCTTCCCGGGCGGCCTTCGCCGCCTCCTTCGCGATCGCCTCGTCGAGCGGCTTGATGGGGTGCGCGAGCGCCTTGTGACAGCGCATGCACTCGGTGCCTTTCTCGTCCGCGACGTCGTGGAAGCGGCGCGCCTTCTCGGACTCCTTCGCGCGCGCCTCGGGTGTCTGGGGATGGCAGTCGAGGCAGCGCGTCGAGCTCAACGGTCCGTGGGGGTTGTGGCAGCCCGCGCAGGTGACCTGGCCCTGGTCGCCGATGGGCCGACCGACGGCATGGGTGAAGGCGGTCGGCTCGGAGTCGGCCATCAGCTTGTCGTGACAGCCCGCGACCTTGCAGCCCTGGCTCACGGTCGCTTCGGCGGGAACGACGCTCGCCGGATCGTGGATTCCATGGCAGGTGCTGCAGACCAGCTTCTCGAAGCCGTGGGCACTCGCGTGCCATTCCTCCCGTCCATCCTTGGTATGGCACTCGAGGCAGATCTTGTTCTGGACCTCCACGGGCGTCTTGGACTGCTTGCCGAAGTGCAGGTTCGCGACCTGCATCGGGAAGCGACTGTGGGTCTTGCTGGGTCCGTGACAGCTCTCGCAGGCCTTCTGGGCCGCCGGGGTGTTGGGATCCTCCCGCTTCGCGTGGGCGGTCTTCACGATCTGCATCACGCGCTCGTTGCCGTGGCAGTCGAGGCAGCCCTTGGCGCCCTCGTTGGCGTACTCGGGCTCGGCCCGAACCGAAAGGGCTCCGAAGAGCAGCAGGAGCGCAGCGGCGACGACGGGACGGGCGAGGGCGGCGCTTCCCATGGTCAGAAGTCGATCCCCTCGATCAAGGTGTCCTCACCGATTCCCTCGGGCAGATCGTGAGCCAGGCCCTTGTGGCAGTCGATGCAGGTCTTGCCCCGGGACAGTGCCTCGGAGTGGTAATCCCGGGCCTTCTCGCTCTGGAGGGACAGGTCCCAGGCCGCCTCGTCGTGGCAGTTCCGACACTCCCGGGAGTCCCGATCGTTCATGTACGCCCAGGTCTTCGTCGCCATCCACATGCGATGCTCGTCGTACTTCTCCGGCGTGTCGATGGTGCCGGCGAGGTGGTGGTAGATCTCGGTCACGGCTCGAACCTTCCGGACCATCTTGGGGACGAACTCCTTCGGAACGTGGCAATCGGCGCAGGTCGCCACCTTGCCGGTCGCGTTCGTGTGATGCGGTGTTCCCACGAACTCGGCCAGCGCGTTCTCCTCGAGCTCGTGGCAGGACACGCAGAAGGCGTCGGTGCTGGTCGCCTCCATCGACGCGTCGAAGCCGATGACCCCCACCGCCCCCACGACGACTCCCAGACACACCAGGGTTCCGAGGGCGAATCGGCGGCTCGGCGAGGTGAGCGCCCGCCACAGGGATCGGATCGACGACAGCTCTCACCCTCCTGGGTCGGCCGCGAGAGCCGACGCGGTCGGATCGTAGCCGAGTCGCGGTCGGACCGAAGGCCCTGGACGCGGGCTCCTCGTCGCCTCAGCGGAGGCTTGCGAGCCGAGCGAAGCGATCGGGACGGGTTCCCACCGGATCGACTGTCACGAGCCCTCCTCGACGAAGCGGGCGAACTCCTCTTCGTAGTCGGGATGCCAGCGGGACAGGGCCGGACGGTTCTCCACCAGGTCGCCCGCTGCCCACAGGATCCGTCTCTGGTCCTGGACCCGGGTCGTCTCGTTGTCGGGGCAGAGGATGTAGAAGTCACCCCGGGCGATCCCCGCGAAGCACTCCTCGGCCACCTGATCCGGCGTCCACGCGGCGGCGGGCTTCTCGGGAAGGAAGCGGGCCATCATCCCGGTATAGGTGAAGCCCGGCACGAGCAGATGCGCGGTGACCCGCGCCTCCGTCTTCTGGCGGAGGGTATGCGCGAGGCCTTCCGCCAGCGACTTCACGCCCGACTTGCTGACGTTGTAGGCCGTGTCCCCGGGTGGCTGCGTGATTCCCTGCTTGGAGCCGGTACAGACGACGAGCCCGGGCGCGTCCGATTCGATCATCGCCGGAACGAACTCCTGGACGACGTGGACGACCCCGAACAGGTTGATCGAGAGCACCCGGTCCCACCCCTCCGGGTTCGAGACGGCATCGCCCCCGCCGATGACCCCGGCATTGTTGAAGAGCACCGAGACCGGCCCGAAGCGCTCGGACACCGCTGCGGCGAGTCCGGCGACCGATGCACGATCCGAGACGTCCGTGACCTGCGCGAGGACCCGGTCGGACGAGCCCAGAGAGCCCGCGGCCTCCGCCAACGCTTCTTCGTCGCGGTCGGCCAGACAGACTCGCAGCCCCTGCTCGACGAGGCGCTGGCCGATCGCGAGACCGATCCCGCTGGCGCCTCCCGTCACGACGGCGACGTGGTCCCGGGCCAGGGCCGGATGATGGGATCGGGGCATTCGATGGCTCCTCGGTCCCGGGAAGTCGGGAGGTGGGAGGTAGAGGCCAAGGTCAAGGTGGAGGTGCGCGCGCGAGGATAGGGCGAGTCGGCTCGCTCCGCGGCACCGCCCGGGGGACGAGCGGCAAGGAGAGCTGACCCGGCTGCGACACTCCCCGACATGGAGGATCGCCCGGGCACCGGCTAGCCTCCGCTCGGCAATTCTCGATGGAACCGGAACCGATACGGAGACCCGAATGAGACTCGCGATCGTCGTGCTCTGCCTGGGCCTGCTGATGGGATGCACGACCTACTACAAGGTCCACGACCCCAGCACCGGGAGCACCTACTACACCACGGAAGTCCAGACCCAGAGCGGTGGCGCCGTGAGCCTGAAGGACGCGCGCACGAACGCCCAGGTGACGATCCAGAACTCGGAAGTCATGGAGATCACCGCCGACCAGTACGACGCCGCGATCCGGACCGTCGAGGTTCCCGCTGCCGGTCAGGCCGCCCCGAACGAAGGGGCATCCAGCGAGTAGACCGCCAGACGGCGCCCGGCGACCTGCGGAGCCCCGCGCCCGGACGTCGGGATCGCTCGGCTAGGCTTGCCCCCGATGAGAGACCGCTCCGGCCTGCGGGCCCTGCTGCTGCAGATTCGCGACAAGGTGCAGGTCCGGCGCGAGGAGCACGCCAGCTTCTGTGCCCAGGCGGGGCTCGAGCCGGGCCAGATCGAGGTCCTCAACGTCTTCGATCGACCGGACTTCCCGCCCGACGTCGCGGAAGGCTACGACGCGCTCCTGGTCGGCGGGGCCAGCGAGGCGAGTGTCCTCGAGCCCGAACGCTATCCGTTCGTCCCGCGTTGCCTCGACCTGATGCGGCAGGTGCGGGACGACGGGCTCCCGGTGTTCGCGTCGTGCTTCGGCTTCCAGCTCGCAGTGCTGGCCTTCGGCGGTCGGATCGTACGGGACGAGCGCGACTTCGAGATGGGAACCCTGCCAATCCGCCTGAGTCCGGAGGCTCGTGAGGACGAGATCCTCGGCGACACACCGGATGGCTTCCTGGCCGTCTCCGTTCATCGCGAGCGTTCCCGCCGCGCGCCGGAGGGGTGTATCGAGCTGGCCTACACGGATGCCTGCTGCCACGCCTTCCGGGTCGCCGGGCGTCCCTTCTGGGCCTTCCAGTTCCACCCCGAGGTCGACCGGGCCACCCTCGTCGAGCGTCTGACCGTGTTCAAGGACCACTACACCGAGGGCGACGAGCAGCTCGCCGAGGTGCTGGAGCAGGCGCGGGAGACCCCCGAATCGAACCGGCTCGTCTCGAAGTTCGTCGACCGGGTCCTCCTGGACGGAGACGCCGACCCCGCTCAGAGGTCCTCGTAGACGCCCTTCGCCTCCATGATGCGATGCACGGCCTCGACGTGCTCGTCGGGCGTGCGCGCATCGAACGCGGCGAAGTCGCTGAAGGTGCCGGGAGCGGCCGGGGAGGGCGCCTCGCCCTCGAGATAGGGGCCGGCGACGCCGGCCATCCAGCCGTCGGCCGCCGCCCAGTGCGGCTCCTTCACGCGATAGCGGAACAGGTAGTAGCAGCCACGACGGCCGCTCCGGCCCAGCTCCCGCGCGAAGCGCCCGATGAACTCCGTCTCGTCGGGGGCCTGCTGCAGCTCGTTGGGGTGACACAGCCAGAAGACCAGGTCCGACTCCGCGATCGCCTCGGCGGACGCGTAGGCCTCGGGGAACAGGGACTCGCGGCCCTTCTCCTGCAGCGCCTCCAGGAGCAGGTTGCGCGTGCGAGGCTGCTCGGCGAAGCGGGCCAGGTCGGACGCGGACGGCTCGGCGCCGCGCTCCAGCGCCTCGGTGACCGGCGCGATCTCGCGCAGGATCGCCTCGGTTCGCCGGTGCGAGCCCATCACCGCCGCGGCGATGCGCCAGATCACGAAGGCGACGAAGAGCAAAACGAGCCGACCAGAACGAGCCCGATGGTTGCGAGCATGCCGAGACCTCCGTCCGCGTGGGCAGACGGGGGCCGGATCGTCCGAACGAGCGGCTGGCTTGACGGGCTGGCGAGGCGCGGGTCAGCGCGCGGCCTCCCAGCGCCGCCGGGCCGTGCGGGACGCCAGCATCAGCGAGCCCGCCAACAGTGCCACACCCCACGGCGACAGGGCCGGCAGCTGGAAGCCGGCCGGCGGTGTGTCGAGGGGGTCGTTGGGGTCGGAGCCGAAGGCCACCTCGTCGCCGTCGTCGAAGCCATCGCCGTCGGTGTCCGGCATGTCCGGGCGGGTCCCGGTGTCGGTGGGACCGTTGAAGACACCGGTCGCCGTCTCGAATCCGTTCAGGAGCGTGTCGTCGTCCCGGTCGAGACCCATGCGGTAGCCCGAGCCCGGCGGCACGCAGCTGTAGGTGACCTCCTGGCCGGCCACCGCGGCCTTGGCGCGCAAGGCGGCATCCGAGATCGCGCTGCCGCCGTCGTCGGGCGTGAAGTTGCCGCTGACGTACTGGTAGCCCTTCTGGACGCCGCTCTCGTTGACCTTGGCGATCAGGTCGCACTCGTTGACGGGACCGGCGTTCAGGTCGATCAGGATCTTCGACACGAAGTTCGTCGTCGCGCGCTGGATCATGAGGTCGATGCGCGGCCCGGCCACGCCCGAGTTCGTCGAGGTCAGCGTCACCTGCTGACCGACGATCGGAGCCAGATCGCTGTCGAAGGCCATCATGAAGGCCTCCACCTGGTTGCGCTGGGTCTGGTTCAGGTTGAACACCGAGGCGCTCACGAAGCGGCGCAGGCTGTCCACCGAGCCGTCGTGGGTGAAGCCGAAGCCCCGGATCTGGTCCCCCGTGAAGTTGAAGGGACCGGTGAAGGGCGAGACCGTCCCGATGACCGGGAAGTTCGCGCTGCCGGCCTCGACCTGTCCGAACATGCCGATCTTCTGGTAGACGTTGCGCAGGTGCGGGACCTTGAAGACCTGACTCTCGGCGTCGAAGGTGGAGAGGTCGGTGCCCCCGAAGAAGCCCTGGCTCCCGTCGAGGGTGTGGCAGGTGTTGCAGCTTCCGATGGTGTCGGTGTCGGCCAGCTGGAACACGGACGCGCCCGCGCTCTGGTCCGGGGTCAACGAGTTGTCGAGGTTCCGGATGGGGTTCGGCGGATAGCGGAGCTCCATCGCGAAGTCGACGAACTTGTTCATGTCGGCGTGAGACGGCTCCCCGTCGCGCCCCACGAGGCCCGGGAAGGCGACGATGAAGTTGAAGAAGGAGGTCTCGGCGGTCTGTCCCCCCGGCCCCGGGTCGCCTCGGTCGCCGCGCCAGTGCTCCGGGCCCTGGTGCTGCAGGCCCCGCAGGCTCTGGGTGGTCATCGGGCCCTTCATGGGGTGGTGGTCGCAGCTCGTGCCCGGGAAGACGACCCCTTGGATCACGCAGGAGCTGAAGCCGAACTCGTCGATGAAGGGGGCATCGTTGAAGACGTTGGCGTTGGGCTTGACGCTGTCGTCGGGGTTGCCGAGATCCCAGCCCAGGTCGTCCATGTCGCCGAAGAGGTGGCAGCTCGAGCAGGACGCCTCGCCATTGCTGCTCGTGAGCACGGCGTCGTAGAGCATCGGGCGGCCGTCGATGACCTTCTGCGGCTCGGGATTGTGGAGGGTCAGCGACGCGAGCTCGGTTTCGCCCACCGTGTCGACCACCTTCACGGAGTTGTCGAAGCGGGTGAGGACGTAGAGCCGCGTCCCCTTGCGGACCAGGCCCGAAGGACCACCGCCCGAGAGCTGGATGTGGTCGGCCGAATCCGGCACGAAGGTGTCGTTCTCCAGAGCCGTCGTATCGAACACGCCGATCTTCCCGGATCCGAAGGCCGCCACGTACAGGTTGCTGCCGGTGCCGTCGAAGGCCATGCCCAGGGGCGTGGCCAGACTCTTCGCCTTGTCGGCCAGGGGCGCCGGCAGCACCGAGTAGTCCAGGTGCTTGTTGAGGTGGCGCGGGTTCACGTTCGCACCGTCGAGCACCGTGATGCGGGACTGGGCCAGGTTGCCCTGGACCGTGGTCGGCTCGCCGACCGGCTTCAGGGTGGTGTTGCCCGGGCCCTCGAAGCGCACGTGGTTCTGGGCCTCGGTGTTCGAGACGTAGATCTTCCCGCTCACCGGGTGGACCGCCATGTTGAAGATGTTGGTCCCGACGCCCGCCCAGCAGCCCGCCCCGTCGCTGCAGGTGCTGCCGCCGTCCACCGCCGCGGGCGGGTTCGCGTTCGCGTTGATCTCGAACACGTCGCGGTCGGGCAGGTCGAAGTTCACCCAGTCGTTCCAGTTGCGACCGAGCTCGTCCTGGAACTGGTTGCTCACGCCCCCGTCGCGATTCAGCTTGACGATCAGGCCCGTCGCCGGACGGTTCACGTCGTCGACGTCGTTGTGCGGGGGCGGCGTGCCGCCGGGCGAGGTCTGTCCGGCGATCGTGCAGGAGGGCTGCACGAGCTCGTTGTCGAGGTTGCTCTGGCTGGTCTCGCACATGTAGCCCGGGTTCAGGCTGGTGGTCTGGTTGCCGGAGCGGAAGATGGCCGCGTAGACCTTGGAGCCGTCGTTGCTGACGGCCAGGGCCCGGGGCTTGTCGCCGAAGACGGTGATGATGGTCTCTTCGGTGCCGCCGAGGCTCGCGCCCAGGTCGGTGGAGTCGAAGACCCAGATGTCGGCGCGGCCGATGCCTTCCGTATCGAAGTCACCGTCCGGGACGGGCGTGTTCTGGCCCCGGTGGGCGGTCGTGATGAAGGCCCACTTGTCGGCCGGGCCGGCGAAGACGATGTCGCTGGGCTCGTCACCCACGTGGAGGGTGCGGACCACCCGCGGCTCGAGGCCCGTCAGGTCGACGACGCTGACGCTGTCCGAGAGGTGGTTGACGACCCAGACCTCGTCGTTGCTGGGCGCCGCCACGGCGACCGGCTCCATGCCCACCGGAACCGAGCCCGCGTGCGTGAGGTCGCCCGAGACGTCGATGTCGAAGATCTCGAGCGTGTTGTCCGGCGTGTTCACCACGAACAGCTGGTTCTCGTCGGGCGAGAGCGCCAGCGGGCGGACCTGACCGCTCTCGAAGGTCAGGTAGGGACTCTGTGCCGCGACCGGGGTCGCGACGAGCAGGCAGGCGGCAGCCAGGGTGCACAGGGTGCCGCATCGGCTTCGCATCGAGGTGCTCCTTGTCTCTCTTCTCGTCTCGGATCTCGTCGTCCCTCGTCGCTTCGGCGCGCGCAGGGGCCCGAAGGGCGCCTTGTCGCCTTCCGTCAGACGAGGTCGCAGATGGGGCTCCATCCCCCCACAGGAAGGGGTTCATTGTCTCACTAAACACCCCCCATTTGGAAGCCCAGAACTGGCAGTCAGCGGGGTCTCGTCCGGTCGGGCCATGGCCGCCTGGCCAGGCCCGGGACAGGCGCTCCCCATCCGGCCCTGCTTGCCCGGCGCGCCCGGCCTGCGCATGCTGGGCCGGGATGCCCGAGTCGTCCGAGCGCCGCTTCGTCACGGTGGTCAGTGGCTTGCCCCGGTCCGGGACCTCCCTGCTCATGCAGGTGCTGCAGGCCGGAGGCATCCCGCTGCTCTGCGACAGCGCCCGGCCGCCGGACGCCTCGAACCCCCGGGGCTACTTCGAGCTGGAGGCCGTCAAGGCGAGCCAGCGGGACAGCAGCTGGATCCACGACGCCCGGGGCCGGGCCGTGAAGGTCGTGCACGCGCTGCTCCCCTTCCTGCCGCGTGGCCACGATTACCGGGTGCTGGTGGCCCGTCGCTCGCTCGCCGAGGTCGTGGCCTCTCAGGACCGGATGCTGCAGCGGCTCGGCCACGAGCCCCCGGGCGACTCGCCCACCGTCGAGCGGACCCTCGGTGCCCAGCTCTTGGAGGCCATCGCCAGCCTGCGGGAGCGTCCGAGGACCGCGGTCCTCGAGGTGGCGCACCGCGACCTGGTCCGCGAGCCGGAGCCCGTGTGCCGCCGCATCGATGCCTTCCTGGGCGGCGGCCTGGACGTTGCGGCCATGGCGTCGGCAGTGGACCCGCGGCTCTATCGCAGCCGACACGCGGAGACCGACGCCGGAGTGTGATCCGCGTCACGCGATCCGGAGTCCGGTACACCGATGGACTTCGATGGGGGGGACCGACCCTGGGAT
>JANQSB010000487.1 GCA_028284295.1 Myxococcota bacterium
ACCTGGGACCCTTGCCTGGACATCGTCGGGCACCGTATGGGGCACGCCTTCGTCCGGCGCGACGCCTCGGACAGCGCCGGCGACCGCGAACGCGTGGTCGCCCTGGCCCGCGGCCTCGGCGAGACGGACGGCGTCATGATCTATCCCGAAGGCACCCGCTTCAGCGAGGCGAAGCGCGCGCGCGTGCTGGCGAAGATCGAGGCGTCCGGCGACACCGAGCGGCTGGAGAGGGCGCGCGCGCTCGAGCGCGTGCTGCCGCCGAGACTCGGCGGCACCCTGGCCGCGCTCGACGCGGCCCCCGATGCCGACGTCGTCGTCTGTGCGCACACCGGCCTGGAGGCCGCCGCGCGCTTCCGCGACCTGTGGCAGGGCCGGATCCGCGGACAGGTGCTGCGCGCCTGCTTCTGGCGCATCCCGCGCGCACAGGTGCCCGAGGGCGCCGCACGCGCGGAGTGGCTCGAAGAAGTGTGGAAGAAGGTCGACGCCTGGGTGCGGGCGAACGAGAGCCTCTCCCCCGCGAAGCGCCACTCGGGGCCTCGATCGGGGTAGGCTCCGACTTCCGGCGCCGGTCGCGGGGCGCTAGAAGACCACCTGCGCGCGGGCCGAGAAGGTGTGGACCTTCTCGTCGTTGTCGGACAGCGTGACACCGCTGTTCGGGTCTGCGTGACCGTAGACGTAGTTGACGCGGAACATGATGTTCCGATTCGTCCACCAGTTCACTCCGGCCGTGATGTCCCGCTGGCGGCCGCCGCGAACGTCCTCGTCGGTGAGGTCGATGCCGTCGAAGCGCAGCGCGAGCTCCCAGGCCCCCCACTTGGAGTCCGGCATCGGGCGCTTGAACTTGCCGCTCTTGAGGTCGAAGTTCCGGGACTCGCCGGTGAGGAAGACGCCCGCCTGGACGTACCAGGCATCGAACACGACGTTGCGGTCCCCGCGACGCCGGTGGATCCACGATCGGACATACTCGGTCTGGGCATGGAAGGGGCCCCAGACGAAGGTTCCCTCGGCGTTGATCATCACGTTGCGTCGCGCCGTGGTCAGCTTGCCCGTATCCACCAGGCGAGTTCCGGCGATGTTGGAGCCCGGGCGCGCGCGGATGCGCAGATCCGAGTCGCTGGTGAAGTTGCGGTAGATGACCGCCCCGGCCACCGCGACGACCCGGTCCTTCTGGGCGATGGGTGCGAAGAGCTGGCGGGTGGCGAAGCCCCAGTCGTCGTCACTGGTTCCCGAATCGTCCAGGCCGGAGCTGAACGCGCCTCCCGACGAGTTCCAACAGTCCCCGTAGCTGCTGAACACGATGCCCATGCGCCGTCGACCCTGCTCTTCGTTGTCGACGAAGGCGTCCGAGAGCGCGCGCTCCTGGAAGACCTGCCAGTTCGAGCTCGTCATGGACTGCTGGCTGAACGGGACCTTCTGATGCCCCACCGTAATCGCGAAGGGCTTGTAGCCGGAGTAGCGGATCCAGCCGTCGGTCACCGGGACGTCGAGGTCCGGGTCGAAGTTCACCTCGAGCTTGTAGTCCCAGTCCCCGCCGACGGTCCCGAAGGACTTGATGCGGGCTCGGCGCATCTCCACGCCGTCACCGAGCTTCGACTCGTCCTCGTCGAAGACCGAGCCGTCCAGCTGCAGACGACCGCCGAAGGCGAACTTGAAGTCTCCGTCCTTGGAAGCGATCGAGAGGCCCTTGTAGTTGGCATCGATCACGACATTGGCGAGCACGTCCTCCTCGGTGGTGGGCTCGGCGCTCGACTCGGGTGTGGACTCCTCGGGCGCTTCTTCCTCTTCGGAGTCGGCGAGACCGTCCCTTTCCTCCTGGCTGATGACGCCCTTCTCGACCAACAGGTCCTCGAGAGAGTCCTCGGCTCGTGGCGACTCGACGATCGAGAGACCGAGGACGAGAGAGAGGGCGACGGCAGTTGCGAGGGACGGGGGCGCGTTCCGCACACCGTTGTGCATCGGGTAGGGGCTCCTGTTCGATGGGGCAGCTGGGGATGAATGACACGGAGTCGCGGCATTCTCGCTCAATCAGGAGCCTTGGGTGGGCCTGTTATTGACAAAATCGACGCAATCGAACGGCATGATCGAATCGAGAAACGCCGTTCGACACGGAAAAGCCACAAAGCCGATCGGTTCGGGCAAGACGTCGACGTCGCCGCGGTCGCGCCCGGGCAGCAGCTCGCGACGGCTTCTCAGGAGTCGGAGTCGATCCAGCCCTGCTTCCGGAACTGGCTCTCGAGGGCGCCTGCGATCTCGTCGGCGATCCTCTCGGCGGAGCCGACCTCCGTGGTCCGACCGCTGATCTCGCCCTCGGCCTTGACGGCGCTGCTGACGGCGAGGCCGATCGGGTTCCGGGTCGCGACGGTCACGAGGGCCGGCACCACGAGCCCGGGAGACTTGCCTGCGCCGCCGTCTTCGAGCGTGCCTCCACCCAGACGCTCCATGCCGGCTGCGGTCTTCCGGTAGCCCACCGCGTGAACCTGCACGTCGGGGGCTCCCTTGCCGAAGCCGAGCACGACCCGCTCGGCTCCGCTGCCGGCCTCGACCGACGTGAAGAAGCCGGTGATCGCGATGTCGTCGAGCTGGGGGCCGGGCTGCGCTTCGGCTCGCACCGCGGTCATGCCCATGGCGTCGATCCTGGCCACCAGCTCCCTGGCGAGGTCGGCGCCCAGCTTCCGTCCGGCCTCCAGATCGTCGGGCTCCAGGATGGCCGCCGCATCCGGATAGCCGCCGGCCGCGCCCGACCAGGAAGGCAGATCGGAAGGAGCGACCGCGAAGTCGTAGACGAGGATGCGCGCGGGGCGGGGGATCTTGCCGCCCGCATAGGCATCGCGATCCGAGACCTTCGTGGAGCTGCAGCTCAGCGCCAGGAGGGCGGCCGTGATCAAGAGGAGGGTTCGATCCAGCTTCATGGCTTGGTGCAGCTGCGGGCGGGGTCGCTCCGGGCTAGGCCTGCCCCATCCGCTTGGCGAGCTCCATGTTGTTGTCGGAGATCATCCCCAGCTCGCGCCAGCGG
Source organism: Myxococcota bacterium (assembly GCA_028284295.1). Classification (GTDB taxonomy): domain Bacteria; phylum Myxococcota_A; class UBA9160; order UBA9160; family UBA4427; genus JAJDAN01. The sequence goes on from JANQSB010000487.1 coordinate 3,014, forward strand.
CTCTCGGTGCGCTCGGTCAGGAGACCGAGGTTGCGCAGGTTCGGCACCACCGTGTGCGTGAAGATCATGCTGTTGAGCTCGGCGAAGTTCGGCAGCGCGGTCGTCATGCGCACGACCATCTCGGGGTCGATGTCGTACTTCGGGCCGAAGATCTTCAGCATGTCCATCTGCTGGTTGGCGTTGAGCGCCTCGAGCAGGCCGAAGGCCCAGTCCTCCATCGCGGCCATCTCGTCGGGGCTGGCCTCGGCGACGACGCGCCGCATGGTCAGGACGCCGAAGGCGGCGTGCCGCGACTCGTCCCCCTGCACCCGGGCCAGGATGTCCGAGAAGAGATCGTTGCGACACTCGTGCCGCATCAGGTCCATGATGCCGACGGCCATGCCCTCGAAGAGGGTCTGCATGCCGAGGGTCTTCTTCTGCACGCCCTCGGCGGCCAGCAGCTCGTCGAGGAGCACCTTCAGGGTGCCGCCGATGGGGTAGATGGTGCCCATCTTCTCGGACAGGAAGCGCGCGAAGACCTCGACGTGACGGGCCTCGTCCGCCACCTGGCTCGCCGCGTAGAACTTCTGGTCCATCTTCTCGCAGCTGTTCGTGAGCTGCCCGCAGAGCTGCAGTGCCGCCTGCTCCCCGTGCAGCAGCTGGGACACCGTGAAGGCCAGCTCGTCGAAGGCCGCCGCCTTCTGGGTGGCCTCGTCCTTGCCGGTCAGCTTGCAGATGTTGGCCAGCATGGAGGCTTCGGGGTTCAGCACCCAGTCGTCCTTCGAGACCGGTGCGCTCCAGTCGACGTCCTGCGCGGCATTCCACTGCCCCTGCTTGCCCTTCTCGTACAGGTTGCGCAGCTCTTCGACCTCGCTCCCGTACTCCCAGGTCCAGTGCAGCTCGACGGGAACGTCGACGTCGATCTGCTCGCGCAGCTGCGAGAGCTCCTGCTCGTCGACCCAGTCGATGACCTCGAAATCTCCGATCTGCCTGCGGTGGTCTGCCAGGATCTTGTCCAACGGGTTGCTCCTTACGCTCGGGGGCGTCTTGCGGGCGCGTCTGCTTCCGGGTCCTGCGACCCGGGACTCACGATGCCGGTCTGGACGAGCGCCTTCAGCTCGCGCTTGCGCTCGCTCACCTGATCGGCAGAGAAGATCGGCGCCCCGAGGATCTCTTCGCCGAGATCCGCCGAGGCGAAGTGATAGACGGTGGCTCCGATGAGGGTCTGTGTGAGGTGTCCCGGCGAGATCTCCCGGAAGACCCCGCTGCGAACCCCTTCCGCCAGCTGCGCCTGGAAGGCCCCGATCAACCGCTCCAGCGGCTCTTCGTAGGGACGCCGCGCTTCCGGGTCGGCGAGCACCTCGTCCTCGAACAGGCTCCGCAGGGCCAGGCGCGCCGTCGAAGGGTGCTCGGCCAGCGCGTCGACGAGCGCGTCGATCAGACCCAGGGTACGGCCCAGCGGATCCAGACGGGTGTCGCGCAGTACGGGGTCGAGTGCCTCGGCCAGTCGCGCGAGCACCCGCAGCAGGACCTCGTCGTACAGCTCGAGCTTGCTCGCGAAGTGATGGAAGAGGGACGACTTGCTCAGGCCGACGGCGTCGGCGACCTCGCGCATGCCGATGCCCGCGTAGCCACTCCGCGCGAACAGTGCCTCGGCGGCATCGAGGATCTTCGCGCGCGAGTCGAGCGGGGGTCCGGTCACGGCGGAGCAGTCTACCGACCGATCGGTCGGG
>JANQSB010000489.1 GCA_028284295.1 Myxococcota bacterium
ACATGGCGGCTTCGGCGCTTCCGGGGCGGGCTCCGACGCTGCCGACGCGCTCGGGATCGAGTGCGGCCGGCGAACGGCGGATAGAGGCGGTCTGTGCGGGGGAGACCGAGCGGGCCGCTCGGGCGGCCGCACCGTAGCACTTCTGGCCGATTCCGCAGTAGCCAAGGCGTTTTACGGAACTTTCACACGCTCGGCCCTGCCGCCTGTCGATGCCGAACCTACCGTCCTCCGCGCCCCCTCCCCAGCTGCAACGGAAGGAACCCGTCTTGGCCGAAGCGATCGATCCCGAACTGATCCACGCCCCGGTCGTCGATGCGAAACGACGCTGGATCGACATTGCCTCCGCGAGCGCCTACGCGGCGATCCACGCCGCGTGCCTGCTCGCCTTCTTCACCGGCGTCGACGCACTCGACCTCACGCTCTGCATCGGGCTCTTCTACCTGCGGATGTTCGGAATCACCGCCGGCTATCACCGCTACTTCTCGCACAAGAGCTACAAGACGAGCCGCGTCTTCCAGTTCGTGCTGGCCTTCGTGGGCTGCTGCGCCATCCAGAAGGGTCCCCTCTGGTGGGCGGGCGGACACCGTCGGCACCACCGCTACTCCGACCAGCCGGGAGACATGCACAGCCCGCGGGACGGCTTCTGGTACTCCCACCAGGGCTGGATCTTCGACGGGCGCTGGGACGCCACCGAGGTCGACCGCATCCGCGACTTCGCCGCCTACCCGGAGCTGCGCTTCCTGAACCGCTGGCACGCCCTCCCCCCGACGCTCATGGGCCTCGCCTGCTTCGCCCTCGCCGGCTGGAGCGGAGTGGTGTGGGGCGTCTTCATCTCCACCGTGCTGCTGTGGCACAGCACCTACACGATCAACTCCCTCGCCCATCGCTGGGGGAGCCAGCGCTACGAGACCGGCGACGACAGCCGCAACAACTGGGTGCTGGCGCTGCTGACCCTCGGCGAGGGCTGGCACAACAACCACCACAAGTACATGGCGTCCACGCGGCAGGGCTTCTTCTGGTGGGAGATCGACATCACCTACTACCTGCTTCGCGGCCTGGCGGCCATCGGCGTCGTCTGGGACCTCCGCGAGCCGCCTGCCTCGCTACTCGAACAGCGGTAGCTGCAGCTCCACGCGGGTCGCGCCTCCTTCGCGCACGGCGGCGGCACGGCCCCCCAGCCGAGACAGCAGCGAAGAGGCGCACGCACAGGCCAGCGCCCGGCCCGTGAGAGTGGCGCCTTCCGTTTCTCCGACGAGCGAGGGGTCTTCGGGTCCGTCGTCCTCCACGCGGAGCGCGATCGCACTCGACGCGATCGGCGCCGCCTCGAGGCGCACCCGACCCCGCGGCCTGGCCTCCTCGACGGCGTGATAGGCGAGTGTCAGCAGCAGGTGGTGGAGGGTCTGCGGGCGTCCGCGAACCGCGCCGAGGCCGGCGGGCGCATCGACCTCCAGTCGGACCCCGCGCCCGCCGTAGGCCTTCAGCTCCTCGTGCAGGCCGGCGAGCAGCACTTCCGGGGACACGCCCGACTCGTCGCCGTACTCGCGATCGAGGAGGGGGCGCACCAACGCCAGCCAGGAGCGGATACGCGCCGACGAGTCGTCGATCTCGACCGACGCGTTCGCGAGCTCCCTCGCGGAGGCACGCGAGTCGATGCCGTCCGCATGCAGACGCACCGCGCCGACGAGGTTGCCCACCTCGTGACAGAGGGCGAAGACGAGATCCTCGCCACTGCGCATCGACGTCCTCCCCGGGGCCTCTGTCGCCAGCGTAGCGGCTCACCCACCGAGCGCAGCGGGTGCGACGGTATACTCGCTCGCGATGAAGTCGGCGCGCCTGCTCGGTGAGGAGCAAGTCGTCCACGGCTCGATGGGAGCCGTGGCCGAGGGGCCTGCCGCGATCACGCTCTCTCGGGGTGGAGCGCCCAAGACCTACGGCCACACCGATC
>JANQSB010000510.1 GCA_028284295.1 Myxococcota bacterium
CCTTGCGGAACGGGACGCTCTCCTCGCTGAGGAACTCACCGGTGGCGTTCTTGCCCGCGACGCTCACCTGGAGCTGGTGCTCGCCCGTCGGAACGTTGCCGGTGTAGATGCGCTGGACCCCGCCCTTCCGAAGCGCCTGCAGCTCCTTGAAGCTGTAGATGTGGTGCGCGACGAGCTCGCCGTCGATCTGGATCCGCATCGAGTCGAGCTCGAGGCCTTCGCCTTCTTCGATGGCGACGAAGACGGCGACCTGGGTGTTCGACGGATAGAGGAGCTTCTCCTCCAGCTGGCTCAGCTCGGCCGCGATCGCGAGCACGTCGCTCTTGATCTCCTGCACCTGCTCGTCGAGTCCCTGGAGCTGCTCCCGGGAGCTGTCGTTCGCCGCGCTGGGCGCCGTCCCTGCCAGGGCCAGCCCGAAGGTGAGCCCGACGACGCAGACGCGAAGGCGCCCGACCACGCACGCACGGTCGATCCGCACGCGCCCGCCGGGCGGTTGCCGAAGTCGGAACACAATCGATTTCACGAGCGAATCCCCTCGCGCGGGGGCGAGTCCCCACGTTCCTCTCCAGTGGCTGATTCGGTGCCCCGGCCGCCCTCGGGTGTGACGATCGACACGGCAGGCGACGCGCAGCGGAGCGGCAGGTGGCGAAGCTCGAACATCATCGACCCCTCACGAGCGCGGAGAGCCAGCGCCATGCGATTCGCGGTCCGGGCGTGAGTCGGAAGAGCCGTCCCCGCAGTCGGCGCAGCTCGCGGCCGCGCGTGTGCGCCTCGAGCTCGACGAGGACTCCGCGCGCCGGCTGGCGGGCTCCCATCCGGATCAGCAGGCCCGCCAGGTCGAAGTTCGCCTGGAAGTGGGTCCGGTCGATCCGCCGCGCCCGCCGCAACAGCGAGAGGGCTTCCTGGCGCTGTTGGCGCTTGCGGAAGTGAGTGCGCCCTTCGAGCAGGGCGGCCACCGCGTCCGGCTCCCGCTTGCGCTCGAGCTCGAGCTCGGCGAGCTCCTCCCACACGGCGAGCTCGCTCGGAATGTGCGAAGCGAAGTCGCGGTAGACGCCGATCGCCTGATCGACGAAGCCCTGCTCGACCAGGCGGGTCGCCGCGTTCCGGCAGTCGCGCCAGGCCTCGGCACGCTGGCCGGCCCGAGCGCGCTGCGCGGCCAGTCGCCGGAGCACGTCGTTGTTGTCGGGCTCGACCTCGTGGATGCGCTCGTAGAGTGCGATCGCCTTGGCGTGCTTGCCACGCGAAGCGGCCTTGCGAGCGCCGGCGAGAATCCGAGCCCGGTCGTAGCCTCTCCGCGATTCGAGCCAGGACATGAAGCTTCCCCATGCGCGCACGTTAGTTGCGCGCCTGCTTCCACATCGGCCGAGCCGGGGCTCGTCTCAAGCGGTACGACGCGGGATCGGCAGCCGGGGAGCACCGGATCCGCAAGTCAGATGCGGCCGTCGTGCGCCTCTGGAGGAGCTGCCGGTCGGCTGCGCGCGGGCTGCGGGTACTCTGGTCCGCATCTCCCCGCAGCACCCGCGCAGGACGCATGCGAGTGGCGCTCTGCGAGCGACTCGGCGGCAGCGGGCAGCGTCGAGATGCTCGAGGGGGAAGGGCACGGCGTCGATCTCGTCGAGGCGGCGCGGGTCGACGGGGGTTCGAGCGCGAGCCTCGGAGCGCTCGTCTCCCGGGTGCAGGTCCGGCTGCGATCCGGGCTATCGTCCGGTCCGGGAGCCGGCCCGAAGCGACGCGCCCCCTTTCGGGCTGGCCACGGAGAACGCTGCCATGGCGCAACCCGAGAGTGGACCCAACGCCGAGCAGGCGGCCTACTGGGGCGAGACGAGCGGCCCGAAGTGGGTCGCGCTGCAGGAACGGATCGACGGGCAGATCTCCCCGCTCGGTCTGGCTGCGATCGACGTGGCCGCGCCGCAGCCGGGCGAACGCTGTCTGGACGTCGGCTGCGGGTGCGGGGAGACCTCGCTGCAGCTGGCCGAGCGCGTGGTGCCCGGCGGGTCGGTGACGGGTCTCGACCTGTCGGCACCCATGCTGGAACGTGCCGCCGAGCGGGCCAAGGAGTGCGGGCTGTCGGTCGACTTCGAGCGGGGCGACGCGCAGATCCACCCGCTGGAGGCCGGGGCCTTCGATCTCGTCTACTCGCGCTTCGGCGTGATGTTCTTCGAGGATCCGGTGGCGGCGTTCGCGAACCTGAGAAGCGCGCTCGCACCCGGCGGCCGGCTGGTGTTCCTGTGCTGGGCACCCCTGGCCGACAACGACTGGGTCACGGTGCCTCTCCGCGCCGCCGCGGAGCACATCGCCCTGACGCCGCCCGCCGACCCGCACGCCCCCGGACCCTTCTCCTTCGCCGAGCCCGAGCGCGTCCGTGGCATCCTCACCGAGGCGGGCTTCGAGGAGGTCCAGGTCGAGGAGATGAAGCGGGAGATCGAGGTGGGAGGCGGCGCCCCGCCCGCCGAGGTGGTCGACTTCGTGCTGCAGATCGGTCCGACCGCCCGGGCGCTGGCGGATGCCGATGCCGCGACCGTTGCGCGCGTGCGGGAGGCGGTGCAGCGAGCACTCGAGCCCCACTTCCGGGACGGCATGTTGCGCCTCGGAAGCAGGACCTGGATCGTGTCTGCAAGAGCCGGGAGGGAGGTCTGAGCCATGTCCCACATCGCACGCTTTGCCGCCTACGCCGCCGCCTTCGAGAAGGCCTACGAGAGCGACGACTGGACGGAGGTCGGGGAGTTCTTCCGCGAGGACGCCGTCTACGAGATCGGCCTGCCCCTGTTGGGAAGGGCCCGCTGCGACGGCCGCGACGAGATCGTCGCCTGGTTCAAGGAGGTGCTCGACCGCTTCGACCGCCGCTTCGAGACGCGCACCCTCGACCTGCTGGACGGCCCGAAGGAGGAGGGAGACGAGGTCTGGATCCATGGAGCGGCGCGCTACACCGCGCCCGGGGTTCCGGAACTCGTCCTGAAGCTCGAAGAGACGGTTCGCTTCGAGGGCGAGGAGATCGTGCACCTCGAAGACCGCTACGCCCCCGAGATCGCCGAGGAGGCCGAACGCTACCTCCGGGAACACGGCGCCACGCTCGGGATCGAGGCCTCCGCATAACGCCGCCAGCCCGAAAAGCGCCCCTCGCGAGCGGGGATCCGTAGTATCGTCCGGGTCGTGAACTGCCCGGCCTGCCAGTCGCAGAACCGCGCCGAGGCCCGCTTCTGCGACTCGTGCGGGTCGCCGATGGTGGTCCGCTGCGCCAGCTGCGACAACGAGCTCCGGGCGGGTGCGAAGTTCTGCGACGGCTGCGGGACGGCCGTGGGGACGACGGACGCCCGGCCGGCCGCGAACGCGGCACCCACCGCAGGGCCGGTCGTCTCGATCGGGTCGCGCCCCACGCCTGCCGGGCCGTCGGCCCCGGCGACTTCCCCGGCCGCTCCCGCCGGACCGCCGACTCCGACCACGGCGAGCGCAGCGGCGCGCCAGCTGCATCTGTCGGGTCGCTACGAGGTCGACCGTCTGCTCGGCGAAGGCGCCAAGAAGCGCGTCTTCCTGGCGCGCGACACGAGTCTCGGCCGCGAAGTCGCGTTGGCGTTGATCAAGACCGAAGGGCTCGACGACGCCAGCCGCGTGCGCGTCCAGCGCGAGGCCAAGGCGATGGGCCAGCTCGGGGACCACGCGCACGTGGTCACGGTCCACGACATCGCCGAGGAGAACGGGCAGATCTACATCGTGTCCCAGTTCATGCGGGGAGGATCGGTCGAGGACCGCATCAACGCGGCGCCCGGGCGGCGCCTGCTGCTGGACGACGCACTCCGGATCGCCGACGAGGTGTGCCAGGCGCTCGAGCACGCACACGCGCGCGACGTGATCCACCGCGACCTCAAGCCCGGCAACGTGTGGCTGGACGAAGAAGGCTCGGCTGCCCTCGGTGACTTCGGTCTCGCGGTCTCGCTGGATCGGACCCGGGTCACCCAGGAAGGCATGATGGTCGGGACGGTGGCCTACATGGCTCCGGAGCAGGCGGTCGGGCAGGTCCCCGATCCTCGTGCGGATCTCTATGCCCTCGGCGTGACCTTGTACGAGATGATCTGCGGGCGCCCCCCCTTCGTGGGTGACGATGCCGTCGCCATCATCTCGCAGCACCTCAACACGGCGCCCGTCGCGCCCTCCTGGCACAACGAGGAGATCCCCCGGGCGCTGGACGCCCTGCTGCTGGGGCTGCTGGCGAAGACCCCGGGAGATCGACCGCAGAGCGCCGCCGAGGTACGACGCCTGCTCTCCGACATCCGCAGCGCCCGGGCCGGGGGCGAGGCCAGCGTGGCGGATACCTCGAACCCGCTCGACGCCCTGGCCCACGGCGTCTTCGTCGGACGCGAGGAAGAGGTCGCCAAGCTGCGGGCCGGCGTCGACGAGGTGCTCTCGGGTCGCGGGCGCGTCCAGCTCCTGGTGGGCGAGCCCGGCATCGGCAAGACCCGAACCTCCGAGGAGCTGGCCACCTACGCGAAGCTGCGGGGCGCCGACGTCCTCTGGGGTCGCTGCTACGAGGGGGAGGGCGCGCCCACCTACTGGCCGTGGATCCAGCTGGTTCGCTCGTACGTGGGTGACCGCGACGCCGCCGAGCTGCTCTCGGAGCTGGGGGCCGGGGCCAGCGCCATCGCCGAGGTGGTCTCCGAGGTGCGCGACCGGATTCCCGGCCTGCAGCCGGCGCCCCCGCTCGAGCCCGAGAACGCGCGCTTTCGTCTCTTCGACTCACTCACGGGCTTCCTGCGCCGCGTCTCGCAACGCCAGCCCCTGGTGCTGGTGCTCGACGACCTGCACTGGGCCGACAAGCCGTCGCTGTTGCTGCTGCAGTTTCTCACCCGGGAGCTGGAGGGCGCTCGCATCCTGCTCCTCGGCACCTACCGCGACGTGGAGCTCGGCCGCACGCACCCGCTCGCCGACACCCTCGCCGAGCTGGCTCGCGCGGGACGCGCGGAGCGGGTCGTGTTGCGGGGTCTCACCGAGGCCGACGTCGGACGCTTCATCGAGCTCTCGACCGGCCAGCCGCCGCCCGCCGGCCTGGCCGCCGGGGTGTTCCGCGAGACGGAAGGCAACCCCTTCTTCGTGAACGAGGTGGTGCGGCTGCTGGTCTCCGAGGGAAGGCTCGAGGACCTGGACGACCGCTCGTCCTGGAGCCTGCAGATTCCGCAGGGCATCCGCGAGGTGGTCGGTCGGCGGCTCTCCTCGCTGTCGGAAGCCTGCAACGAGGTCCTGACGGTCGCCTCGGTGGTCGGTCGCGAGTTCGAGCTGGCCGTGCTGGCTCCGGCCGCCGGACTCTCCGAGGAGGAGACGCTGGAGCGGGTCGACCAGGCCGTCGCGGCGAGGCTCGTCGAAGAGCTTTCCCAGGCGCGCTTCCGCTTCTCGCACGCCCTGGTGCGGGAGACCCTGTACGAAGAGCTCAGCACCACGCGTCGGGTGCGCCTGCATCGGCGGATCGCGGACGTGATGGAGGAGCAGTTCGGCGGCGATCTCGGCTCCCATCTGGCGCAGATCGCCCACCACGCCGTCGAGGGGGCACACGGGGGCGGGGACGTCGAGAAGGCGATCCGCTACGCCAAGCAGGCCGGCGAACGAGCCATGGCGCTCTTCGCGTACGAGGACGCGGCACCCCACTTCGACCGGGCGCTGCAGGCGCTCGAGCTGCTTCCGGACCCCGACCCGCTGCTGCGCTGCGACCTCCTGAACGAGCTCGGGTGGGCGCTGGGGCAGGCCGTCGACAACGACCGCGCGGCGGCGGTGCTGCGCGAGGCCATCGAGCTCGCGCGGGAGCAGGGCGACTCCAAGAGACTCGCTCGGGCCTCCGCCGGGCTCAGCTGGACCGTCCATGTCCTGGGCGAGCCGAACGCCGAGTGCGTGGCGAATCTGCAGGAGGCGCTGGAAGGCCTCGGCGACGAGGTGTGCTTCGAGCGCGTGAACGCCCTTCGTTCGCTCGCGTTCGAGTGGAATCTCGGCCCGACCAACGTCCGGGCGCGGGAGATCACCGACGAGTGCCTCGACGTCGCGCGCGAGCTGGGCAACCCCGAGGAGCTCGGTCGCGCCATGCTCGCGAGCCTGGCCTCGCACTGGGGCTTCGATTCCGTCGACCTGCGCAGGGAGCGGGCGGCCGAGATGGTGGCGCTCGGGCGCGAAGCCGGCGATCCGGGCCTCGAGCTCGCGGGCCTGACCTTCCAGCGGGTCGCGGCTCTCGAGCGGGGCGACCGCGCGGAGATGGAGCGGATCTTCGAGGCCGAAAAGGGCCTGATCGAGCGCTGCCAGGATGCCCACGCGGCGCACTGGCACGAGATCTACAAGGCGACGCGCGCCATCCTCGACGCCGACTGGGCCCAGGCCGAAGAGCTCGCCGGGCAGGCGTTGGCCGTGGGCATGCGGGTCATTCCCGAGCTCGCCCAGCAGATGTTCGGCGTCCAGATCTCCGCCGTCCTGCGCGGCCGGAACCAGCTCGAGCTGCTGATGGGCGTTCTCGAGCAGCGCGAGAAGGAACATCCCCAGCCCGCCTGGCGTTGCGCGCTGGTTGCGATCTACGCCACCCTCGACCGAGAGGAGCAGGCCGTGGCCATCCTCGAGGAGATGACCGCCGACGACTTCGCGGTCGTGCCCGACGATGCCAACCTGCCGGCCGCGATGGCACTTCTCGCCGAAGGCTGCTGCCTGCTCTGGGACGAGCGCTTCGCGCCCCTGCTCTACGAGAAGCTCGCGCCGCATCCCCGTCGCATCATCAACCTGGGCGCACTGGCCTCGATCTACGGCTCGACCTCGGGCTACCTCGGTCGCCTCTCGGCCATCCTCGGTCGCTGGGACGAGGCCCTCCAGCACATGGAGGAGGATCGACAGATCCTCGAGCGTCTCGGCGCCCGGATGTGGATCGCGGCCAACCGCCAGTACCTCGGCGAGATCCTGATGCGGCGGGGGCAGCCGGGCGATCGGGCGCGCGCGGTCGAGATCCTGAACGAGTCGATCGAGCTGGGCCGCCGCTACGACTCCGAGCTCGTCACCTCGCGTGCGCTCGCCATGAAGCTCGAGCTACAGGGGGTCGAGTCCGGCTCGATCGGCGCCAGCGGCACCATCCACACCGTCCACGCCCAGGTGCAGTCCAAGCGACCCGATCTGTCCCTCCACGCGGGCGCGGACGGGAGGGTGACCATCGTCTTCTCGGACATGGCCGGCTTCACGTCCATGACCGAGCGCCTGGGCGACCACGCGGCGCACGACGTCATCCGTCGCCACAACGCGGTGGTACGCGAGCAGGTCGCCGTGCACGGCGGCGTCGAGGTCGAG
>JANQSB010000519.1 GCA_028284295.1 Myxococcota bacterium
ATCGACATGGTGATCTACGGCAGCGACTACCTGCTCGGCCTGTCGGCCTTCGCGCCGGAGCACTTCGCCCGCCGCGACGCCTTGTGGGCGGCAGGCGACCCCGACTTCTACGAGCTCAACGACCGGCTGCAGTCCCTCGGCAGCTTCGCGTTTCGCGAGCCGGTTCCCGCCTACAAGCACGACGCCGCCATCTTCCTGCACCTGCGCGGCCGCATCTCGAGCCCGCGCACCCACCCGAAGGCCCCCGAGCGACCGGAGAGCGATCGGGCGGTACTGGCCGAGATCGCCCGCCAGCTGGACGCGCCCGAGCGATGACGCCCCCGACCGGCCCGTCCCGCGCAGACGCGCGCGCCGTCAAGATCTCGCGCCTGCGCGACGCCGACGCGTTCCTCGAACGTCTCGACATCCTGGGCGCCCAGCTGCCGCTCGACCGCGAGGTCGATCCCGGTGGACCGCTCGCAGGAACCCTCGAGGTCGCGGGCACCCGGCTCGCCAACCGCTTCGCGGTACTGCCCATGGAGGGCTGGGACGGCACGCCGGATGGTCGCCCCAGCGACCTGGTGCGACGACGCTGGGGACGCTTCGCAGCGAGCGGTGCCGGGCTCGTGTGGGGGGGCGAGGCCTATGCGGTGCAGGCCGCCGGCCGCGCCAACCCGAGACAGCTCTGCATCAACCCCGAGTCCGAGGCGGACCTCTGCGAGCTGAACGCGCTGCTCCGGGCCGGCGACCCGCAGCCCTTCACGGGCCTGCAGCTCACGCACTCGGGACGCTACGCGCGCCCCGAAGGCCCCCCGGCGCCGCGGGTCGCCTATCGACACCCCGTCCTCGACGCTCGTGTCGGTGTCGACTCGGATGCCGTCCTGATGTCGGACATGGAGCTCGACGACCTGATCGGCGACTACGTGCGTGTGGCCCGGCTGGCCGAGCGCGCGGGCTTCGGCTTCGTCGACGTCAAGGCCTGCCACGGGTATCTCGGTCACGAGCTGCTTTCCGCGAGGACGCGAAGCGGCAGCTACGGGGGCGATCTCCGCGGACGCTCGCGCTTCCTGCGGCGCACCGTCGAGGCGGTCCGCTCCGAGGCACCGTCCCTGGCCATCGGCGTGCGCCTGTCGGTCTTCGATCTGTGTCCCTTCGAGCCCGGCGAAGACGGCATCGGCCGGCCCCTGCCCGACGCCCTGCGCGACGCGCGCCCCTTCGGCGCGAGCGAGGACGGGCTCTCCTTCGACCTCGACGAGCCCCTCGCGCTCGTCGAGATGCTGGAAGGCGCGGGCGTGTCGCTCCTGTGCACCACCGCAGGCAGCCCCTACTCGAACCCCCACTGCCAGCGGCCCGCCTTCTACCCGCCCTCGGACGGCTACCAGCCACCCGAAGATCCGCTGGTGGGGGTCGCCCGCCAGCTCGACGCGACCCGGATCGTGAAGCAGCGCTTCCCGGACCTGTGCGTCGTGGGCTCCGCCTATTCCTATCTCCAGGAGTGGCTGCCCCACGTCGCCCAGGCCGTGGTGCGCGAAGGCGGTGCGGACCTCGTCGGCCTGGGACGCATGGTGCTCTCCTATCCGGAGCTTCCCCGGGACGTGCTCGGCGGTGCACCGCTGAGGCGGGCGCTCGTCTGCCGCACCTTCAGCGACTGCACCACGGCACCCCGCAACGGGCTCGTCTCGGGCTGCTACCCCATCGACCCGTTCTACAAGCAGAGCCGGGCCGCGGGAGCCCTGGCGGACGCCAAGGCGAGAGCGCGTGCCGCCGCGGAGCCAGCCACCGGATGAGCGGCCGGCGACGCCGGCTCGCATGGGCGGCGATGGCGCTGCTCCTTCTCGGGGCCGCTGGCGTCTTCGCCTGGCAGACTCTCGCGCCGGTCCTCGGCTGGAAGGCGCCGGTCGTCGACACGGTCCCCCCGGAGCTGCCCCCGGAGCTCGCGGACGCCTCGCTCGCCATCCTGCTCTTCTCGAAGACCTCGGGCTTCCGCCACGAGGACGCGATCCCCGCCGCGCGCGCCTCGCTCGAGCGGCTGGCCCGAAGCCAGGGCTGGACGATCTTCGCCACCGAGAACGCCGCGGTCTTCGACGACGCGCTGCTCGCCGACTTCGACGTCGTCTTCGGCAACAACATCACGGGCGACAACTGGACGGTCGCCCAGCGACGGGCCTTCCGGCGCTTCGTCGAGGAAGGCGGCGGCTTCGTCGGCGTCCACGGCGCCGCGGGAACCCGCTACCGCTACTGGGCCTGGTACACCGATGCCCTGCTCGGCGGTGGCCACTTCATCGGGCACCCGAACTGGCCGCAGTTCCAGGAGGCGCGGATCGTCGTCGAGGACCGCGCGCATCCGGTCATGCAGGGCCTGCCGGCGAGCCTCGTCCACACCGACGAGTGGTACAGCTTCGAGCAGAGCCCGCGCGTCGCGGGCTCGCACGTCCTGGCCACACTCGACGAGGACAGCTACGACCCGGGCCGCTGGGCCATGGGCGACGACCATCCGATCGTCTGGATCGCCTGCCCGGGTCGCGGCCGCAGCTTCTACTCGGCGCTGGGCCACACCGCCGAGACCTACGCGCGCGAAGGCCACGCGCGGGTGCTCTTGGACGCAGGTCAGTG
>JANQSB010000522.1 GCA_028284295.1 Myxococcota bacterium
GACGACGAGCCGGGCTCCCAGGGCCGCGGAGTCCAGACACTGGAGCATGTTCTGCGGATGGTCCACCACCTGGGCGGTGATTCCCCGGCGCTCGAGGGAGACCGTGAGCGGCAGGTCGTCGAAGCACGGCAGCAGCAGCGCGTCCCGCAGCGAGTGGGAGTCCTCGCCTTCTTCACAGAAGACGTCGTGCTCCCGCGGCACCAGCTGCTCGTCGATGAGCTGCGCCAGGGGCTCGGGATCGTCGGCACGCGACAGCTCCGTGACGATCAGCTTTCCGAACATCTTCGCGAGTCGCAGGTGGGCGACCAGCTCGCCGCGCTCGCGGGCCACCACCAGCTCCTCGTCGGGGTTCCCGGCCAGATCGAAGGAGGCATCCCACAGGGCATCGTCGCGCACCACCGTTCCGCTGCGGCTGCGCGAGTACTCGGCCTGGAGCAGCTTCAGCCCCGCGAGGTCCCGCTGCTCGTCGAAGCGGGCGGACTCGAGGTGCTCGCCCTGGATCACCTCGCCGTTCCACCGCTCGTCCCGTCGCATCCAGGCCCGCTGGTTCTTCCAGGACGCCCAGCCGTGGCGGCCGTAGAACTCCAGCCGCGTCGCGAAGAGCAGCGAGAGCTCCATCCCGCGGCTCCGCATCTCGGTCTTGACGGCCTCCAGCACCTGCCCGGCGACTCCCTGCTCGCGGTGGGATTCGCGGGTGTAGACGCTGCCGATCCCGCCGGTGGGCACGGCGTGGTCCAGCACCCGCACCTCGCGCGGGAAGATCTGGACGCTCGACAGCAGCCGGTCGCCCTCGGCGGCCACGAAGACGTTGTCGTCGGCCCAGGTGGGGTCGTGCTGGATCCAGCGATCGAAGAAGTCCCGTCCCGCCCAGCCGTCGGGCATCTCCCAGCCGTCGAGAAGATCGAGCCAGGCGTCCCGCTCGCCGGCCTCGAGGGTTCGGATCTCCATGGCGCCGTCAGTATACTGGCGGCATGTCCGAAGCCCGCAGCGTCTACCGGGAGGCCTTCCAGCACTTCGCCAAGGGCGAGCTGGAGGAGGCCATCGCCGGCTACCAGCGGGCGATCGCCCTGGACGACCGGCTGGCGATCGCCTGGAACGGCCTCTCCATGGCTCTCGCGCAGCAGGGGAACCTCGACGAGGCGATCGACGCGGCCCACCGCCTGATCGCTCTCGAGCCCGACGACCCCCTGAGCCACACCAATCTCTCCCGGCTGCTCCAGCAGAAGGGACTGATCCCGGAAGCCGAGGCCGCCATGGCCGAGGCGACGCGCCTCCAGATGGGCGGCAGCTGATCCCGGACCTCCGGGGCGCGGATCCACCCACCGGCACCTCTCCGAACGAAAGGCGCGTCGATGAGCGACATCAAGTCCCTCGGTCTCTCCCCGGAGCTCCACGAATACCTGGTCGCGCACGGCACCCCGCCGGACGCGATCCTCGGCGAGCTCATCGACGTCACCCGCGAGAAGGTGGGCGGCATGGCGTTGATGCAGATCGCGCCGGAGCAGGGCGCCTTCATGACCCTCTTCACGCGGCTCGTCGGGGCGCGCTTCGCCGTCGAGGTCGGGACCTTCACCGGCTACTCGGCACTCTGCATCGCGCGCGGACTGCCCGAAGACGGCAAGCTCGTGTGCTGCGACGTCAGCGAGGAGTGGACGAGCATCGGACGGCCGTACTGGGAGAAGGCCGGCGTCGCGCACAAGATCGACCTGCGCATCGCGCCGGCGCTCGAGACCCTTCACGGCCTGCCCGAGGACCAGGCGATCGACCTCGCCTTCATCGACGCCGACAAGCCCAACTACGGGGCCTACTACGAGGCGCTGCTCCCGCGCATGCGCGCCGGCGGCGCAATCCTGGTGGACAACGTTCTCTGGGGCGGCAGCGTGATCGACGCGTCGCGCGACGACGACAGCACCGTCGCCATCCGCGCATTCAACGACCGCGTTGCGGCGGACGACCGGGTGGAGGTCGTCATGCTGCCGATCTCCGACGGACTCACCCTGATCCGGGTTCCGTGACCCGATCCGCTTCGCCCGCTTCGAAGCGCTGCGCCTGAAGCCCGTCGGGCCCCGGACGCCTTGTTCGACTGGTTTCCCCACTACGAGTACCACCTGGCGTCCGCCCAACTCGCTCTCGCGATGCTCGGGATGGGCGCACTGCTCGCGCCCCGCGACTTCGTGGAGGTGGTGCGCAGTCCCCGCGCCCTCTCGATCGGCCTGGTCATCCAGCTGATCGTCGCTCCCGGGGTCGCCTTCGCACTGGGGAGGCTGCTGCCCGTCGAGGCCGGCATCGCGGCCGGGCTGGTGCTGGTGGCGGCGGTTCCCGGTGGGACCATGTCGAACGTCGTCACCTACCTCGGGCGCGGGAACATCGCCCTCTCGATCGCGCTCACGGGCGTGACGACGGTCGGTGCCCTGGTGACCACTCCGCTGATCCTCGAACTCTTCGTGGGCGAGTTCCTGCCGCCGGACTTCGAGATGCCCGTGGCGCGGGTCGCGTGGGAGATCGGTGTCACCCTGCTGCTGCCGCTGGGCGCGGGCATGCTCTTCGGTGGGCGCTTCCCGGAGTGGCGGGAGCCTGTCTCCACCTGGGCGATCCGGGCCAGCATCGCCGTCATCCTGCTGATGGTCGTCGCCTCCGCGGGGAGCGGCCGCGTCGATCCGGAGGTCCTGGGGCCGGCCGGAATCGGCTCGATCTTCGCGCTGGCCGGCGCCTGCCAGCTGACCGCCTGGCTCGCTTGTCGCGGCGGCGGCCTGGTCACCGCAGACCGGACGGCGGTGGTCATCGAGGCGACGATCCGCAACATCAACCTGGCCGTGCTCGTGAAGGCCTCGCTGTTTCCCGCGGTCGCGGGAGTCGCCGACCCCATCGGCGACGCGATGTTCTTCACGGCCCTGATGTACGGCGGAGTCGCGTTCCTGTTCGCCACGCCGCCGATCGTGATCGCGCGGCGTCAGGCGCGGGCCGATGGCGGCAGTGGCTAGCAGGGTGCCGAAGAACCCTGCCAGGCGGGGTCCCGCTCCAGCACGATCTCGCCGCCCTTCATGATCATGCGCAGCTGCTTGCCGTCCTGCTGCAGCACGTCGAGGTTCTCGAGCGGATCTCCGTCGACGACGAGCAGGTCCGCCAGCGCACCCGGAAGGATCTCGCCCAGCTCGCCCTCGCGCTGCAGGATGCGTGCGTTGACGACCGTGGCGGAGCGCAGGACATCGGCAGGCGGCTCGACCTCGGCCCGGATGAGAAGCTCGCGACTCTGCTGGTCCTGGGTCTCGCCCAGCAGGTCGGTCCCGAAGCCCATCTCGAGCCCCGCCTCGCGCGCGATCTCCAGCGAACGAAGTCCGGCGTCCAACACGTCGCGGACCTTGCGCTGGCTCTCGGCCGGGAAGCCCAGGGAGCGTCCCAGCTCGTCGATCGCGTAGTAGGTGACCAGGGTCGGAACCAGGAAGGCCCCGCGCTCGGCCATCAGGCGGGCCGTCTCGGCGTCGATCAGGTTGCCGTGCTCGATGGTGCGAACGCCGGCCTCGACGGCGCGTGTGATGGCTTCGGGCGTGTAGGCGTGTGCCATCGCGTATCGATGCCAGCCGCGAGCCTCCTCGACGATGGCCCGCATCTCCTCGGGTGAGTACTGCAGGTTCCAGATCGGGTCGGTCGGAGACGCGACGCCACCCGACGCCATGATCTTGACCTGACAGGCGCCCTTGCGCAGCTCCTCCCGCGCCGCCTTGCGAACCGCGTCGACCCCGTCCGCCACGTGCGAGAAGCCATTGGTGTGGATCTGGCATGCACACAGGGGCGCGTCTTCCCGACTGCGGAAGTCGCCGTGCCCGCCGGTCTGGCTCAGGGCGCGTCCGGAGTGGAAGAGGCGGGGGCCGCGGATCAGACCGCGCTCGACGGCTTCGGCGAGACCCCAGTCCGCCCCGGCCGCATCGCGCACCGAGGTGAAGCCCCGCTGCAACATCGCTTCGAGACTCCTGCGTGCCTCCTGGGCGACCAGGGTCACGGGCCGGCTCTGGAGGGACGCCAGATTCATGGTCGTGATGACCGCGTGCACGTGGGCGTCGATCAGGCCCGGCATCAGCACCTGGCCTCGCAGGTCGATCTCGCGGGCCCCGCCGCGGGGGATGGGTCGGTCGGAGACTTCGACGATGCGATCGCCCTCGACGCGGACGGCGCCTTCGCTCAGCTGACCCGCCCGGGTGTCGAGGATGCGTGCGTTCTGGAAGACGAGCTCGCCCATCGCCCCAACGGTACATCAGGCCCGGGTCTCCCGGCGTCGTCGGCGCCTACTCGACGTAGCCCAGCTCCTTCAGGAGCTTCCGGCTGAGATCACTGGGAACGAGCGACTTCGGGGGCGGGCCCTCGCGCGCGGACTCGAAGCGCGCCCGGCGGTCGCGGTTGTCGACGAGCCAGTCATCCAGCAGGCCGCGCAGCCTCGCGGCGCGTTCCGGCTCGTCGGCCAGGCGGTCGCGTCCCTCACCGGGGTCGGCCACCAGGTCGTAGGGCTGCTCGACACCGGACTCGAGATCGGCGATCAGCTTCCAGCGGCCCA
>JANQSB010000567.1 GCA_028284295.1 Myxococcota bacterium
TCGGTCCCCGCCGCGAAGCCGAGCTTCTCGCGGGCAGCGCGCGGGTCGGCCTCGCTGCGCCGGGGATCTCGGGCCGATGCTTCAACGTGGCGAGCGGTCGCGCGACCCGGGTGATCGATCTGCTGCCCCTGCTCGAGGACCTGCTCGGTCGCCCCCTCGAGGTCGTGCACGAGGCCGCCCGCTCCGGAGATCTTCGGCGCAGCGAGGCCGACCCGCGCGCTGCCCGCGAGAAGCTCGGCTTCGCGGCGGGGACCGATCTCGAGGCGGGACTTCGTCTCATCCTACAAGCGCTCGCGCGAGACGGCGCGACGCGGGAGGTGTCCAAGTGAATTGCACAGTCGTCGGAACGGGATACGTCGGCCTGGTGACGGGAGCCTGCTTCTCCGAGTTCGGCGTGAACGTCGTCTGCGTCGACAACGACGAGGAGAAGGTGGCCGCCCTGCGCCGGGGCGAGATGCCCATCTACGAGCCGGGCCTCGAAGACCTCGTCTCGCGCAACGTGAAGGCGGGGCGCCTTTCCTTCACGGCGGACACCGCCGAGGCCATCCGGGGGGCGCTCATCGTCTTCATCGCGGTCGGCACCCCGGCCGCCGCCGACGGCAGCACCGATCTCCGCTTCGTGGAGGCGGTCGCCCGGGACATCGGCCGCAACATGGACGGCTACAAGGTGGTGGTCACCAAGAGCACCGTGCCGGTGGGCACCTCCCGCAAGGTCCGGGATTGGATCCAGGAGGAGCTGGACGCCCAGGGGGTGGACCTGCGCTTCAGCATGGCCTCCAACCCGGAGTTCCTGAGGGAGGGAGCGGCGATCGGTGACTTCATGCGTCCGGACCGCGTGGTGGTGGGCACCGAGGACGGGGACGAGCAGTCGCTGGCGATCCTGCGGGACCTCTACCGGCCCCTCTTCCTGAACGAGACGCCCTTCGTCCTCACCAACGTGCCGACGGCCGAGCTCTCGAAGTACGCGGCCAACGCCTTCCTGGCCACCAAGATCTCCTTCATCAACGAGATCGGGAACCTGTGCGAGCAGATCGGCGGAAACGTCCAGCACGTCGCGCGCGCCATGGGGCTGGACCGCCGGATCGGCCCCAAGTTCCTGCACGCCGGTCCGGGCTACGGCGGATCCTGCTTTCCCAAGGACACTCTCTCGGCGGCCTTCTTCGCTCGCGAGCTGGGCCTGGACTTCAAGATCGTCGAGGCGACCATCGAGGTGAACGCCCGCCAGCGGCTGCGGATGCTGGACAAGATCGTCGCAACCTTGTCGGGAGAGGTCGCCGGCAAGCAGATCGGCGTGCTGGGTCTCTCCTTCAAGCCAGAGACCGACGACGTTCGCGATGCCCCTGCGGCGGACATCATCGAAGGTCTGCTGGCGCGGGGGGCACGGGTCCGCGCCTACGATCCCGCCGCCATGACCGAGATGGGGGCGCGCTTCCCCGACATGACCCTGTGCAAGGACGCCTACCAGGTTTGCGAGGGCGCCGACGCGCTCGTCATCGTCACTGAATGGAACGAGTTCCGGATGCTCGATCTGGAGCGGGTCCGCTCGCTGCTCGCCGAGCCCATCCTGATCGACCTGCGCAACATCTACGACCCGGAAGCGACTCGTGCCGCCGGCTTCCACTACGCGTCGGTCGGTCGCTGAGCGCATGACATCTGCCCCGGGCCCGCTGCA
Organism: Myxococcota bacterium; assembly: GCA_028284295.1. Taxonomy (GTDB): domain Bacteria; phylum Myxococcota_A; class UBA9160; order UBA9160; family UBA4427; genus JAJDAN01. The sequence continues at coordinate 1,673 of JANQSB010000567.1, forward strand.
CGTCGTCGTGCTCGCGGGGGGAAGCGGTGAACGGTTCTGGCCGGCATCCCGGCGCGTGCGGCCCAAGCAGCTGCTGCAGGTGCTGGGCGACCAGACCCTGCTGGGCGCGACCCTCGAGCGGGCGCGCCGCTTCGCGCGCGGGGATCGGATCTGGATCGTGTGCGGAGAGGAGCACGCCCGGGCGATCCGCAGGGAGTCCGGCCTGCCCGCGTCCCGGGTTCTCGTGGAGCCCCGGCGGCGCAACACCGCCATGGCGGCGGCCTGGGCCGCCCACCGGGTCCGTCGTGTCGACGAAGACGCCGTGCTCGCGGTGCTCCCCGCCGACCACCACGTTCCGGACCTGCGCGCCTTCGCGAGCGACATGAAGCGAGCCGCCCGGGCCGCTTCCCAGGCGGAGGTACTGGTGACCCTCGGCGTGAAGCCGACCCGACCCGAGACCGGCTATGGCTACATCCAGGCCGGCGCAGCGGCGCCGGGCCACGCCCCACTCCGCCGGGTCCGACGATTCGTCGAGAAGCCGGATGCGGCCACGGCCCGGCGCTACTGCAAGCAGGGCAGCTACCGCTGGAACGCGGGCATCTTCGTCTGGAAGGCCGCGGTGCTGCTCGAGGAGATCGAACGGCACGCTCCGGAGCTGCACCGTGCCCTGGCGCCGTTCCGCCGGCCCGGCGGGACCCGGCGCCAGGCGGTCGAGGCGGCCTACCGACGTGCGCCCTCGCTGCCCGTCGACGTCGCGGTGCTCGAGCGCAGCGATCGCGTCTGGACCCTGCCCGTGCGCTGGGCGTGGAGCGATCTCGGTGCCTGGCTGTCGCTGGCCGAGGAGCTCGGGGTCGGGAGCAAGGGTCCGGGCCCCGGGGGGCGGGCGGGCAATCGGGTCGTCGGGGACAGCGCCCACGCCCTCCTCGAAGACAGCCGGGACAACCTGGTGTGGGCGGGGGACCGGATGGTCGTCCTCCTGGGTGTAGAAGATCTCGTCGTGGTCGATACGGAGGATGTGATCTTCGTCACCAAGCTCGACGCCCGATCGGACGTTCGGGGTCTGGTATCGAAGTTGCGCGCGGGCGGTCGCGGGGAGCTGACCTGAGCGACCGCGCGAGCGGCAGACGAACCAGGGATGGAAAGAGGAGAGGGAGCCCGTCATGGCGGAGCCCGGCAGCAACCCGGACGTCCTGGACTCGCTGAGACAGGTGCCGCTCTTCTCGCGGGTCGGCGAGTCGGACCTCGAGAACATCGCGGCCCTGCTGATCGAGCGGCGCTACCCCAAGAACTCGATCATCGTCGAGGAGGGGCTCACGGGTGACTACATGTACATCATCCGTTCGGGCCGGGTGAAGGTCACCAAGGCGTCCGACGACGGGCGCGAGAAGATCATGGACTTCCTCGAGGCGGGTGCCTTCTTCGGTGAGATGGCCCTGCTCGACCACGCGCCGCGCTCGGCCAGCGTCCGCACCCTCGAGCCGGCCGTCCTGGCCGCGCTCTCGCGACGGGACTTCCTCGCGCTGCTTCGAAGCAGCCCCGACCTGGGCCTCTCCCTCATCCAGGAGCTGACCCGAAGGCTGCGCGAGACCGACGAGCAGGCGACCTCGGTCTCCTTCCAGCGTGTCGAAGATCGCGCAAAGGGGCTATTCGCCCGCATCGCACGCTCCGAGAGCGGGACGGGCGAGCGCCGCATCACGCCGGCACTCACCCACCAGCAGATTGCCGACATGATCGGTACCTCGCGGGAGACCGTGACCCGCGCCGTCAAGGAGCTGAAGGAGAGCGGCTGGCTCGAGCAGCGGGGAAAGCGCTACCTCGTCCCCTGAGCCCGCTCCCGCGACCCGGTCGCCGCGAAGCTGCGTATACTCCGCCCTCGCCAGCTTCCCGGTCCCGAGGTCCATTCCAGATGCTTGCTGTCGGTCTCCGTCCCCGCTTCGCCGTTCTCCTCGCTGCGGCTCTGCTGCTCGGGCTCTCCGCCCTCGGCTGCCAGAGTGACGAGGAGAAGGTGGCGGCCTTCCTCGAGAGCGGCGCGGCCTACGTGGAGGAGGGTGCCTACAACGAAGCGGTGATCGAGTACCGCAACGTCCTCCAGATCGACCCGAACCACGCGGATGCCCACTACCAGCTCGCCAGGGCCTTCGTCGAGCTGAAGAAGGGCAAGGAGGCGTACTGGGAGTTCTCCGAGGCGGTCCGGCTGGATCCGGAGAACCTCGATGCCCGGATGAGCTACGGCGGGATCGCGCTGCTGGCCGGAAACCTCGACGAAGCGCTGGAGCAGGCAGAGCGGGCGATCGAGGTGGACGCCGAGCACGGCGCGGCCTGGATCCTGAAGGCCCAGGCCCTCGAGCGACTCGGTCGTCCTGCCGAGGCCGAAGAGCCGTACCGACGTGCGCTCGAGGTCTCCCCCGACGAGCACACCTATCTGCTGCTCGCCGCCAGCTACTTCTCGCGCCAGGGCAAGGCGGAGCAGGCCGAGCCGCTGCTCGTGCGCTTCACCGAGGTCGACCCGGGCTTCACCTCCTTCAGCGCATACGGGCGATACCTGGCCGAGCAGGATCGAAGCGAGGAGGCCGTGGCGGCCTTCCAGAAGGCCACCGAGCTCGCCGAGCCCGAAGAGCGCGTCCTGGCCGTGCAGAACCTCGCGAACTACTGGCGGGCGATCGGTCGCGCGGACGAGGCGATCGAGCTGGTCCAGGAGGGCATCGACGCCGCGCCGGCCGGGTCCCAGGGCAAGGTCGATCTGATCTACCTGCTGGCGCGCTTCCGCCGCGCCGAGGGCCTCGACGAAGAGGCCGATCGCTTGATGGAGTCCGCGCCGGCCGTGCGCCCGGACGACGTCGAGCCCCAGCTCATCCTGTCGGCCTACCGCGGTCGCCGGGGTGACATGGAGGGTGCACTTGCCGCCGCCGAGGCGGCGATCGCGATCGAGCCCGACAACGACCGGGCGCGCCTGCGGAAGGCCGAGCTGCTCATCGACCTCGGCTACCGCAACGAGAACCCGGCGCAGATCGAGGAAGGGCGGGAGGTCGTGACTGCGATCCTCGCCGACGAGCCGTCCAGTCCCGATGGCCTGTTCGTGATGGGGAAGCTCGAGCTGGCCGCTGGAGACTACCCGGCTGCCGCGAAGTCCCTGCGCGGAGCCCTGGACACGCGTCCGAACTGGCCCCAGGCCCGCTTCGTGCTGGGGTCCGCCCTCACCCTGCTCGGCGAGAAGAGCGCGGCTCGTGCCGAGGTGGCGCGGGCCGTCGAGCTGGACCCGCAGCTGGTCCAGGCCCGCAAGAGCCTCGCCAAGCTCCACGCCGACCTCGGCGAGCACGAGTACGCGGTGGAGCAGGGGCGGCTCTTCCTGCGCGCGCGTCCGCGGGACGTCCCGACCCGCATCCTCGTCGCCCAGAGCCTGGTCCGCCTGGGGCAGCGCGCCGAGGCGCAGAGAGAGCTCGACCGGATTCCCGAGGAGGATTGGAGCGCCGAGGTCCTGTTCGCGCGCGCGCGGCTCGCGTTGGGCGACAAGCGGACCGAGGAGGGTCGCGCGCTGCTGGTACGTGCCTCGGAGCAGGTGCCCCACCACCCGGAGATCCTCGGGACCCTGCTCTCGATCGACCAGGGGACGCCCCGTCTCGAGGAGACGCGCAAGCGAATCGAGGCGGCCGGCGAGGCCCGGCCCGACAGCTCGGAGACCGCGCGCCTGCTGGGCGGGCTCGCTCTGGCGGAGCGGGATCTCGAGGCAGCCGAGAAGCACCTGCAGCGGGCGGTCGAGCTCGACCCGGGAAACATGGCGGCCTACCAGCAGCTCGGCGCCCTCTACCAGGCGACCGGCCGCCTCAACCAGACCCTGGAAACCTACCTGCGGGCCCTGGAGCAGCGTCCGGACAACCCCCGACTGCACCACTTCGTGGCCATCCTCTACGAGATCTCCGGGCGGGTGGACGACGCGATGGCCTCCTACGAGAAGGCCATCGAGCTGGATCCCAGCCTGGCCCAGAGCAAGAACAACCTCGCCTACCTGCTGGCGGAGGCCGGTCAGGACCTCGACCGGGCGCTCGATCTGGCCCAGGAGGCGAAGGGGCTGATGCCCGACAGCGCCAACGCCGCGGACACCCTGGGCTGGGTGCTCCACAAGCGCGGGATCTCTTCCGCTGCGATCGGATATCTGAAGGAGGCGGTGGCGGCCACCGACCCGTCGTCGGCCAATGCCGGGATCATGCGTCACCACCTGGCCCTGGCCTACGAGGCCAATGACCAGAACGCCGAGGCCATCGAGTCCCTGGAGATCGCCCTGGCCAATCTGGAGGAGCGACGGGCCGAGGCGAAGGCCCGGGGCCGGGAGCTCGAGGAGCCCTCCTGGTCGGGCCCGGCGCGCGAGATGCTGAGCCGGCTGAAGCCCGCCGGCTGATCCCCGGTGACGCCGGTCACCGGCTTCGCCCCGGCCTCCGGGGTGCGGTCGGGACCGGCAACGCGGCCGTCAAGCCCGAGCCCCCGCAGGCCGATACAGGGCCAGTCCGCCCTCGCCTGCGTGCGAAGGGTGCCTGCGCGCTGCGGGCCCCTGGGCGGAAGCTGGAGGGAAGCGATGAGGCTCTCGACGATCGTTCCGGCCGCAGTCCTGGCGGGCGCAATCGCTGGACTCGCGTTCGCGGAAGGCGAAGTGCCCGGGGGCGACCTCGCCGCGGCACCCGTGGCCGACGAGGCCCTGACGCCCGAAGACGCACAGGCGCTCGACCAGATCGCCCCCGAGGCGGCGGTCCAGCCGCAGCAGGCTCCGAGCGGGACGGCCGAGGCGACTCCCGAGGACGAGGGCGCAATGCCTCCGGCGGCCCTCGCCGCGGGAAGCGATGGCGCTCCGACCCCGGAAGCCCCGGCCGCCGAAGAGGTGCCCGTGGCCGAGCCGGCTGCTGCCGGCGACGTGACCTGGGAGGACTTCGAGGATCCGAGCTTCGATCCGAGCGTGCCGGCGCCGGCGGAGGAGCAGCCCGTCGCCAAGCTGTCCGCGAAGGCCGCCGCGATTCCGCTGGGCCCGATGGGCGTCGACGCCAAGGGCGTCGAAGGACGCATCCACACCGTCAGCCGCGGGGAGACCCTGTGGGACATCTCCGAGGCCTACCTCGGGACGCCCTGGGTCTGGCCCTCGGTCTGGCACGAGAACGACGGGATCGACAACCCGCACGTCATCCAGCCGGGCGACAAGATCTGGATCACCTCGAACGAGATGCGCCGCATCACGCCCGAGGAGGCCGACCAGATGGTCGCCGCGGTGCAGGACGACGAGGGCGAGGTCGAGATGGTCGTCGACGAGTTCGCGTTCGACGAGGACCTCGCGGACGACGGCCTGATCGCTGAAGAGCCGCTTCCGGCGGCGGTCGAGGACGAGACCGAGCTCTCGGTCGCGCTGCCGGTGGACGACATGAACGCCGAGACCGGTGAGGTGATCGTGCTGCCCCGCGAGCCCGACGCGAACTTCGCCACCGCGTCGACCATCGAGGACGCGGTCGAGATCGCGGACGCGCCGTCGATCCGCGCCTTCCTCACCCAGGGCGACGAGGTCTACCTCCCGATCGGGGAGGGCGAGGTCCAGGTCGGGGACGAGTTCGAGATCTTCCACGACGTGATCAAGATCCGCGACATCGAGACCCGGGCCGTGCTCGGATACCACTACGACGAGCTCGGTTGGCTGCGCATCACCGAGGTCGGAGGCGAATCCAGCAAGGGCGTCATCCAGGGCGCCTACTCGGAGATCCAGCGCGGTGACAAGATCGTCCCGCGCCACAAGGCGCCCCAGGAGATCGCGGTCCGCACGGCCCTCGACGAGGTCGACGGCGCGATCGTCTTCACGCCGGGCATCCGCTGGATGCGTGGACAGGCGGACTCGGTCTACATCAACGTGGGCTCGATCCACGGACTCGAGGTCGGCACCCAGCTCCAGGCGATCGACCGCGGCGTCGTCAAGGGCTCGTCCCAGATGCCGGACACGGTGATCGCCGAGCTCGTCGTGATCGGCGTCGAGCCGGAGACGAGCGTCGCCTACATCACCGAGACCGACCGCGAGCTCGAGGTCGGGGACGGGATTCGCGCGGTGATGCCCGACGACCAGCTGTAGCAGGCGGGGTCTGCACCCTGTGCAGACCCTCCCTTGCCCACCACGCCGGCCGCGATCCCGCAGCCGGCTGCGGTTCTGCTATCCAGAGAGCTCCCCGGTCCCGGGGAGCTCTTCTTGTTGGACCCGAAGGATCCTGGCGCGCGCGACGAGCTGCGCGCTTGGCTGGCGCTGCACGAGTCCCTCCACCTCCATCCCGGTGACGCCGTGCGCTGGCTCGCGGAGAGTCGCGGCGATCCGCGCCGGGCACTCCGGCGGAGTGACCGCACGGCCCCGCGGCGCGCGTCGCTGGACGAGCGCATGGAGCAGCTGGCCGCCCTCGGCGCGCAGGCGCTGCCCCTGGGAAGCGCGCTCTATCCCGCCGGGCTCGCGGCGCTCCGGGACGCGGCTCCGCTGCTCCTGGTCCGCGGTCTTCCGGGCGCCCTGGCGGGTCGTTGCGCGGCGATCGTGGGTGCCCGCGCCGCGACCGTCTACGGCGTGGACGTCGCGTCCCGGCTGGGACGCGCGCTCGCCGGGGCCGGCGTGGTCACCGTCTCGGGCCTGGCCCGGGGCATCGACGCGGCAGCCCACCGCGGGGCCCTGGACGCCGGGGGTCTGACGGTGGCGTTCTCGGCCTGCGGGCTGGACCGTGTCTATCCGCCGGAGCACGAAGAGCTGGCCGAGCGCATCGTCGAACGCGGCGCCCTGGTCACCGAAATGCCGCTCGGAACCCCGCCCCTCCCGCACTACTTCCCGCTTCGCAACCGACTGATCGCGGGACTGGCCGAGGTCGTCGTGGTGGTGGAGGCCCGGCGTCGCAGCGGCTCGCTGTCGACGGCGCGACGGGCCCTGGACTGCGGGCGCGACGTGATGGCGGTTCCCGGCCCGATCGATGCACCCACCAGTGCCGGCCCGCATGCGCTGCTCGCCGACGGGGCGCGCCCGATCTGCCAGGTCGGGGACCTTCTGGACGCCATGGGGCTCGAGGCATCGGAGTCCGGGTCGGCTCCGGCGAGCCCGGAGCTCGACGGCCCGGCTCGGCGCCTGCTCGAGAGCCTGCGGGCTCGTCCCGCGACCCGGGACGAGCTGCTGGCCCGGGCCGGGAGTGACGCAGGAGAGCTGGCGGTCGCCCTCGTCGAGCTCGAGCTCGCCGGACGCATCACGACCGATCGCGACGGCCGCCTGAAGGCGGTCGGCGAGGCTTGATGCTCGCCGTGGGCGTCGCGTGGGTCGCAAGGCCCGGAAGACCGGCTCGCGACGGCGGCTGGGCTATGTTGAGGCGCCCCCGCGACGCCCCCTGCGTCGAACGATCGCAACGAGGGGCCCGGCCACCCATGCAGCGCGACCCCATCACCATCGTCGGCGGCGGCCTGGCCGGGTGCGAGGCTGCGTGGCAGGCCGCTGCGCGCGGCGTGCCGGTCGTCCTCCATGACATGAAGCCCGAGCGCTTGTCGCCCGCGCACTCGTCGAGCGACCTGGCCGAGCTCGTGTGCAGCAACTCGTTGCGAGCCAACACCCTGTCGAATGCCGTGGGCCTCCTGAAGGAGGAGATGCGCCGCATGGGGTCCCTCGTGCTGACCGCCGCCGAGGCGACGTCGGTGCCCGCCGGCCGCGCCCTGGCAGTCGATCGCCTGGCCTTCTCCCGCTTCGTGACGGAGCGGATCGAGGCAAGT
>JANQSB010000579.1 GCA_028284295.1 Myxococcota bacterium
GTGCGCGCCTTTCTCGAGAAGGCGCTCTCGGACCCGAGCCAGACACGGCTCGCAGCGATGGGCTTCGTGTCCCTGCCGGAGGCCGCCCTCGCCCGCGAGCGCGAACGCCTGTCGTCCCTGCCCCGCTGAAGCGCAGCGACCCTACCAGGCGACGACCAGCACCACCGAGTGCTGCGAGCGGTCGACGAGCTGGCTGAAGTCCGACTCGGCTGCCAGGGCGGGAGCCGGGGTCCACTCCTCCTCGAGCTGCTCGCGCAGCGCCGCCATCACACGGTCGGCCTTCAACGCGTAGTTGACGTTCTGGGGAACCACGCCCGCGACCTCCAGGACCTTCTGGGAGTCCAGCATGGCGGTGACCACGCCCACCACCTCGCCGTGTCGATCGATCAGGGGCCCGCCCGAGTTTCCCGGCTGGATGGGAACGTCGACCTGGGCGAAGCGCGCGTCGCCCTTGGCGCCCGAGAGCGCGTTCACCCGGCCGAAGGTGGCCTTCTGCTCCTGACCCTGGATGGCGACCAGCGGATAGCCCAACGCGAAGACCTCCTCCCCCTTGACGAGGGGACGGCTCGCTCGCAGCGGGAGCGGGCGTGCGATCACGTCGACCTGGAGCAACGCGAGGTCGTCTTCGGGGTCGGTCGCCAGGATCCGCGCGGGCACACCGTCGCCCTCCTCGAGCAGCACGCGCACCCGGCGGCGGTCCTTCACCACGTGGTGGTTGGTGACGAGGTGGCCCTCCCAGCTGACGAAGAAGGCCGTCCCGGTGCTCGCTCCGCCCGCGGCCGCGGCCACCGCGGACGGGCGGGGAGGCAGGCGGTCCGCCCCCGCGAGCCGCGCGCGCGCCTCGCGGGCGGCGATCTCCGCCCGCAGCGCGGACTGACCGAAGACCGCGCGCACGCCGTTGCCGAGAGAGTCGCGACCCTCGCCGTAGCCACGCGCGCATCCCTCCTCGACCGTGTAGTCGAGCAGGAGCTCCCTTCCGTCGCTGCAGCTGAGAAGGACCCGTCCGGCCATCCCGTCACAGCGATGCGGCGGGCGGGCCTCGGGCGGCACCACCCGCAGCTCGGTGCGGCCCACGCAGCGCAGATCCCCGTGATGGTTGACGACGTCGACGAAGCCCCTCCCGAGCATCGGCCCGGTGCGGGCAACGCTCCCCGTGAAGACCTCGTCGTGCTCGTCGAACCACATCACCACCCGGCCGTCGGGCTCGAGGGGGGAAAGCGACGAGCAGGCGAGCCCCGTCGCGAGAGCGACGACGAGGACCCGGAGGCCCGCCGGAGCGCGCGTGGCGACCATGCGACGAGCATCGGGAAGAGCCGTCGGCAGTGCAAGATCCGGATCTGTGCCACGCTGACGCGGTGCCCGAGCTGCCGGACATCACGGTGTATCTCGACTGTCTCGAGCCGCGCATCCTGGGGCGGCCGCTCGAGCGGATCCGGCTGCAGAGCGTGTCGTTGCTGCGCACCGTCGAGCCGGCACTCGCCGAGGCCGAGGGACGGGTGGTCCGCTCGCTGCGTCGCATCGGCAAGCGGATCGCCATCGGACTCCAGGACGACGTCGAAGGCGAAGAGCTCTTCCTGGTCCTGCACCTGATGATCGCCGGTCGCCTCCGCTGGCGACCTCCCGGAACCCGAGACCGCTCCAAGCGCTGCCACGCGATCTTCGACTTCCCCGACGGCTGTCTGCTCTTCACCGAAGCGAGCAGCAAGAAGCGCGCGATGCTCCACCTCCTCCGTGGAGAGGCCGCACTCTCCGAGCACGACCCGGGCGGCCTGGAGCCGCTCGGGTCCAGCCTCGAGGCCTTCGCGGAAGCACTGACCCGCGAGAACCACACGCTGAAGCGCGCGCTCACGGACCCGCATCTGCTCTCGGGCATCGGCAACGCCTACTCGGACGAGATCCTGCACCGCGCGGAGATGTCACCCGTGAAGCTCACCCAGCGCCTCGACCACGCGGAGCTGCAGCGACTCCACGACGCGACGCAGACCGTGCTCGAGGAGTGGACGACGCGGCTCCGGGCCGCGGTGGGCGACGGCTTCCCGGACAAGGTGACCGCGTTCCATCCCGAGATGGCCGTCCACGGGCGCTTCCGGGAGCCCTGTCCTCGCTGCGGCTCACCGGTCCAACGGATCGTGCGACAGGAGCACGAGACGAACTACTGCCCGACCTGCCAGACGGGCGGCAAGCTGCTGGCGGACCGCGCCCTCTCGAGGCTGCTGAAGAAGGACTGGCCGAGGACCCTCGAGGAGCTGGAGCTGCGCAAGGCCCGGGGCGGCGGCGACGCGCCCGGCTGAGGCGCAGCCGGCGGGCTCGATGCCGGGAACGCGCCGGGGCTCAACCCCGAAGCTCGAGGCGACGGGGGCCGCGCAGGACCGTGTTCGTCCCCCAGGCCAGGGCCTCGGCCTCGCTTCCCGCGAAGCGCAGGTCCGGGAAGCGCGCGAGCAGCCCTTCGAGGGCCAGCGCCCCCTCGAGCTTCGCGAGACGCGAGCCCAGGCAATGGTGGAGCCCCTGGCCGAAGGACAGGTGCTTGACGTTCTCGCGCGTCACGTCGAGACGGTCGGGATCGTCGAAGCGAGCGGGGTCGCGGTTGCCGGCTGCCAGCAACAGCACGAGCTGCTGTCCGGGCCGCAGGGGGTTCGCGTGCATCGTCGACTCCCGGGTCACGAAGCGCGAGGTCAGCTGCACGGGCGAGTCGTATCGCAGCAGCTCGTCGATGGCTCCCGGGATCCGCTTCGGCTCGTCTCGCAGCAGCTCGAGCTGGTCGCGGTTGCGCAGCAGCGCGACGACGGCGTTCCCGATCAGCTTCGTGGTGGTCTCGTTTCCCGCGACGAGCAGCAGCACGCAGGTGCTGAAGAGCTCGTCCCGACTCAGCCGATCGCCCTCCTCTTCGGCGGCCACCAGGCCGCTGATCAGATCGTCCTTCGGGTCCGCGCGACGTTGCTCGGCGACCTTTTCGATGTACTCGCCCAGCTCCTCCATGGCGCGCTGTGCCGCTCGCTGCTCGTCCCAGGTCGACTCACCCAGGGTCTTGACCGCCTCGTCCGACCAGTGGCGGAAGCGAGCGTGGTCCTCGGGCGGAACGCCCAGCATCTCGGCGATCACCTGGATCGGAAGCGGCGCCGCGAAGTCGCGGACCAGCTCGAAGCCGCCGCTGCCCGAGTCCGTGAACACCGCGTGGAGCACCTCGTCCACGATCTCCTCGACCCGCGAGCGCATCGCCTCGACGGCCCCGGGCGTGAAGGCCTTGCTGACCAGGGAGCGAAGCCGCGTGTGGTCCGGCGGGTCGAGGCGCAGCATCGACGATCGCTCTCCCTCGTAGGGGTCGGGGATTCCCTCCCGCGCGGCCCGACGCCGCATCTGCGGGTACCGGGACCAGCTGCGCTCGTCGGCCGAGAAGCTGCGATCGCCCAGCACCGTCGCGATGTCCTCGTAGCGCGACAGGATCCAGCCGCCGGCGAGGCGGCTGCGATGGAAGGGGTCTCGCTCGAGCAGGGAGCGATAGAGGGGATAGGGGTCCGCGCGGTACTCCTTGCGGACCGGGTTGAAGACCACGCCGCTCTCGAGCCTCTCGAGGCCCAGCAGCGCCATCGCGCGTACCGCGAAGCTCGTCCGGTCGATTGCCGCCCGAATGCCCATGCTCACCTCCTCGTCGCGTCGACGGGCAAGAGAGCAACCTTCGTGCCAGGATGCTCCCGCACGGGGCGGCGCCAGACGGGGCCTCGCGCCGGCTCCGACAGGAGGCGGTGCAGGCAGCGCCCGCGCGCTGCAGGCTCCGAGCTGCGGGGCGCTTGCGCCACACCTGGCAGCTCCTATTTTCCTGCTTCGCGCCCTCCTTCGCATCCCTCCCCGAACAGCGAGGTACACCATGAAGCGATTCATCGAGCACGAGGAGCTGGCACGGGACCGCCGCTTCATCCGCCAGCAGAACGTCGCTGCGGACCTGCTCGCGACACTGCCGGACGACGTCGACGCCGTGGTGGAGCTGTTCGAGAAGGTCGGACCGGTGATCGAGGCCGGCACCCGCGGCACGGCCGCCGAGCCCCTCTACGACCGTTTCGGCCCCGCCTTCACCCTGATGACCCTCAACGAGCCGATCCGGCCGGGCGACCCGGGCACGGAGGACCGCCTCAAGATGCGGATGCACGGCATCTTCGTCGGCGAGCTGCAGGCCCTCGAGGGCGCCGGACGCTCGCTCTGGGACTTCCCGGAAGCTCCCTGGGAGTTCAAGATGAACATGGCGCGACAGTGCTGGGACGAGGCGCGCCACGTGCAGATCTTCGAGAAGCTCCTCGACCACGTCGGCGGCGAAGTGGGCATGTACGCCGAGAGCACCTTCCTCTTCGAGGCGGCCTGTGCGGACGACCCGGCCCTGCGCGTGGCCGGCGTGAACCGCGCCCTCGAGGGGCTCGCCTGCGACGTCTTCCGCGACAACATCGAGTACGCGAAGCAGACCGACGACGCCCTGATGGAGCAGTCGATGGACTACGTGCTGGCCGACGAGCTCACCCACGTGCGCTTCGGCAGCGAGTGGGTGGCCGAGTTCTGCAAGGACGATCCGGAGCGCCTCGCGAAGGCGCGCGAGTTCCGCCGCGAGACCGACCGGCGCTTCAACTTCGGCGGCGCCCGCTCGGCCGACAAGGACGCCGCCATCCAGATCGCCTGGGAGGACCGCAAGTTCGCGGGCTTCACCGACGAAGAGCTCGAGGACCTCGCCCAGCTGAGCGGCGAGGGTCCCAGCCGCAAGACCATGAAGAAGGCGATCGAGATCCTGGTGGCGCGCTTCCAGGAGGAGCACGGCATCCCCTCGGAGGCACAGTCGTGAGCGAAGGCAGGATGTACCCGGGAACCGGCAAGGACGAGCGCACCACCTTCGCGCCCTACTCCGCCTTCGACATCCCTCAGGACCTGCGGGAGCTGCACGGTCGCTACGACGTCGAGACCACCGCGCGGCGGGTCCGGAACTTCCGCTACGCGGAAGAGTGGATGATGATGATGCTCGGCGGCTGGCTGGCGACGGTGCCCGAGGTTCCCGTCAAGACCGGGCTCGGCAAGATCATCTGGGAAGGCGCCAAGGCGGCCGACGAGTTCGGAAAGCGCCTGCCCGAGCTTCGCTGCGGCAAGCGGGCCGCGGAGAGCTCCGAGGCCGGCAACCCGGGCTTCGCCGACCTGATCCAGGAGATCGCCGCCCCGGAGACCCCGGACCTGACCATCGAGAAGATGACCGGCGTCTTCGACGTGCTGAAGCCCCACCTGGTGAAGGTCTACGAGCGCCACATGCGCGAGACGGACCAGATCGCCGACGCGCCGACCATCGAGATCCTCGAAGAGATCGTCCGGAAGACCGAGCGCCACGTCGCCTGGGGGCACGAGATCCTCGATCGTCTGTGCGACACGGACGCCAAGCGACAGCGCCGCCACGCCCGTCAGGCCGAGCTGAACGAGCTGCTGGAGAAGTGCGGCGGCGTGACCGGAGACCTGGCGCTCGATCACTGAGGAGCGCCACCCCGCGCTCAGGCCCGCCCGACTCCATCGCGCCCCGGCACGAAGAGCGGCTGCACCCCCAGCCGCGCGTGCGAGGCCTCCATCTCGGCAGGCGTCGGAGCGCCCTCGAAGGCATGGGCCGCGGCCAGCGAGTGGCGCAGCAGGGTCGGATCCGAGGCCGTGTTGACGAAGATGCCCGGACGGGCGAGGGCCCAGTGCACCGCCCGAGCCACGTCGTCGGGGTCTTCGAGGGCGTGGTACCAGGTCGTGGTGGTGGGATCCTCGCCCTTCTCCCAGCGCCGGCGCGCCAGCGCCTTGATGGTCTGGACGGCGACGCCGCGTGCCTCGCACACCGCGAGCAGCTCTTCGAAGGAGGCCGCGTACTCGGACTGCTGCATCATCGAGAAGTTGTAGGGCAGCAGGACGGAATCGAAGGGAAAGCGCGCGAGGCTCTTCAGGTGCATGCGGGCGACCTCGGTGCCGTGCCCCGTCACCCCGATGAAGCGGACCAGCCCCTCGTCGCGCGCCTCCACGCAGGCGCGCAGCGCACCGTCGTCGGAGAGAGCCTCTTCCCAGCCCTCTTCGTCGGTCAGGTTGTGGAGCTGGATCAGATCCAGTCGATCGGTCTGCAGCCGCTCCAGGGAACGGCGGATCGACTCACGGGCGTCCGCGTAGCCCCGATCTCCGGTCTTCGTCGCCAGGAAGAAGCGGCTCCGGTGCTCGCGCATCCACGAGCCGACGCGATCCTCCGCGGCCCCGTAGCGGGCCGCCACGTCGATGTGGTTGATGCCCGCCTCGAGCAGGTCTTCCAGGACCTCGTCGGCCTTCTCCTGGTCGGCGACGAAGAGCGCTGCCGCTCCGAAGATGATCCGACTGCTCTCGTGGCCCGTGGCACCGAAGGGGATCCGGGGAATCATCCCGCGAGTATAGGCGAGGCCGGCCGGGTCCCCGGGCGTTCGGCCCGTCGGGCGCCTAGTCGGGCGCCGGACCCGGGAAGCGCTCCCGCAGGATGCGCTTCAGGATCTTCCCGGACGGATTGCGCGGGATCTCGTCCACGAACTCCACCACCTTCGGCGTCTTGAAGCGCGCCAGCTTGCCGTCGCAGTACTCGAGCAGCTCGGCGGCCGTCACCTCCTCGCCCTCCTTCGGGACCACGATCGCCGCCGGCGACTCACCCCACTTCTCCGAGGGCAGCCCGATGACCGCCGACTCGCGCAGCTTCGGGTGACCGGCCAGGAGATTCTCGATCTCGGCCGGATAGATGTTCTCCCCGCCCGAGATGATCATGTCCTTCTTTCGATCCTGGATGTAGACGAAGCCGTCCTCGTCGATGGTCGCCAGGTCGCCGGAATGGAGCCAGCCGTCGCGGATCGTCTCCGCCGTCGCCTCGTCCCGGTTCCAGTAGCCCTTCATGACATGCGGGCCCCGGATCACGACCTCGCCGACCTGGCCCGGCTCGCAGTCGCGACCCGAATCGTCCACGACGCGAACGTCCGTGTGGAAGAAGGCCGGGCCGGTCGAGCCGGCCTTGGCGAGCGCTGCCTCCGGACTGATCAGACAGGCGGGCCCGCAGGTCTCGGTCATGCCGTAGATCTGGTGGACCTCGACGCCCATCTCCGCGTAGCGCTCGATCAACGCGACGGGAACGGGTGCCGCGCCGGACAGGATCCAGCGCAGGCTGCTGGTGTCGGTCTCCTCGCGCGCGGGCACCTGCAGCATGAAGTTCAGCATCGCGGGGACCGCCAGGCCCGTGGTGATCTTCTCCTTCTCGATGGTCTGGAAGGCCACGGTGGGGTCGAAGGCGCGCATGTTGAAGAGGGTCATGCCCCGGTGCATCGCGATGGTGGCCGGCGCCAGGGCGCCGACGTGGAAGAGCGGCAGCATCTGGAGGTAGCGGTCCCCGTAGCGCATGTCCGCCGTCAGGTTGATGGTGAA
>JANQSB010000263.1 GCA_028284295.1 Myxococcota bacterium
CGTCTGTACGTGCACGCCCGTCACGAGCGTCGGACCCCACCGGGGCCGCGACGGACGACGGGCAGCTTCGCCGCCGGGAATTCCTGCAGAAGGGACTCGCGACGACGGTGGGCGCCGCCGCCCTGGGCCCGCGAGCCGTGGCTGCGGAGGCGCCGGCGCCGCCCCAGCGCGTGACCCTCGGGCGCACCGGCCTCGAGATCTCGAACATCGGCTTCGGCTCGGGAAGCCTCGGCAACAAGCCGCAGCTGGTCCGATACGCGTTCGACCGCGGCATCAACCACTTCGACAGCGCCGAGAGCTACCCGATGATCAAGGCGGGGCTGGCCGAGAAGGCGATCGGCCAGGGTCTCGCGGGGCTTCGCGATCAGGTGGTTCTCACCTCGAAGACGATCGCCAAGGCCGACGAGCGCAGGGGCGTCTTCATGCGACGCCTGAACCAGAGCCTGCGCAGGCTGCGGACGGATCGCATCGACATCTACTACAACCACGCCGTCAATGAGGTGGCCCGGGTCGACAATCCGGAGTGGCTGGAGTTCATCGAGCGAGCCAAGCGACAGGGCAAGATCCGGTTCTCCGGGATGTCCGGCCACGGCGGCCGCCTGATCGAGTGTCTCGACCACGCCCTCGACCGGGACCTGGTCGACGTCATCCTGGTCGCGCACAACTTCGGGGCCGACCCGGCCTTCTACGAGCGCTTCACCAAGGCCTTCGACCTGATCGCCAACCAGGTGGGCCTGCCGAGGGTCCTGGCGAAGGCGAAGCAGAAGAAGGTCGGGGTCGTCGCGATGAAGACGCTGCTCGGCGCGAAGCTCAACGACATGCGCCCCTACGAGTGGGAGGGGTCGACCTTCGCTCAAGCCGCCTTCCGCTGGACGCTCAGCCAGCCGGACGTCGACGCCCTGATCGTCTCCATGAAGACGCCCGCCATGATCGACGAGTACCTCGTCGCGTCGGGCAAGCCGAAGCTGCGCTCGCGCGACGCGCGCCTCCTGGATTCGTACCTGTCCCGCAACAGCGAGAGCAGCTGTCGTCCGGGCTGCGATGCCTGCGAGGCGGCTTGCCCGAACGGAGTGGCCGTCTCCGACGTGCTGCGCGCGCGCATGTACGCGGCCGACTACGGGGAGCTCGAGCGCGGCCGTCTCGAGTACGAGAAGCGGGGTGGGGCTCTGGCCTGCGCCGACTGCCAGAGCCAGAGCTGCCTTCGCGCCTGCCCCTACGGCCTGCCGGTGGCTGCCCTGACGCGGGACGCGGACCGACTGCTCCGCAGCTGACGGGAGCGGGCTCCCGGGCACCCTGCTAGCATCGCGCGCGATGTCGAGATTCCCTTCGGAAGCCGCAACCCGGGTGATCCATGGATCGCCCTGCCGTCGCCGTCCCGTGCGAACGGGGCGGTGTACCTCCTGATCTCGACGAACCGACTCGACCGAGTCGCTCTCAATCCGAGCCCAGGGCCGCCCGACGAGGCGGCCCTTCGTGTCTGTGCGGCTGCCTCCTGCCCGGGTGGCCCCTCTCATCGAGGAGACGCACGACATGATCGATACGACCGGATGGATGTCCGTGACGCCGCGGCCCGAGGTCCTGATGGACCGCGGCGAAGGGTCCTGGCTGTGGGACAGCGAAGGGCGGCGCTACCTGGACTTCGTTCAGGGCTGGGCGGTCAACGCCCTCGGCCACGCGCCGCCGGAGATCCGGGACGCGCTCGCCCGTCAGTCCACACGCCTGCTCACGCCGAGCCCGGCGTTCCACAACGAGCCCCAGCTGGAGCTGTCGCGCGCTCTGACGGCCCACTGCGCCCTCGACCGCGTCTTCCTGGCGAGCAGTGGCGCCGAAGCGAACGAGGGCGCCATAAAGCTGGCCCGAAAGTGGGGTCGCGTGCATCGCGGCGGTGCGTGGGAGATCGTCACCACCCACGGCGCCTTCCACGGCCGCACCCTGGCGACCATGGCGGCGAGCGGCAAGCCCGGATGGGACGCACTCTTCCCCCCGCGCGTGCCGGGCTTCCGCAAGGTGCCCTATGGCGACGCCTCCGCCGTGGCCAGGTCGATCCGGGACGAGACGGTCGCCGTCTGGGTCGAGCCGATCCAGGGAGAGGCAGGCGTCGTCGTTCCGCCCGCCGGCTACCTGCGCGACCTGCGGGAGCTCACGGCTCGCCACGGGATCCTGCTGATGCTCGACGAGGTGCAGACGG
>JANQSB010000634.1 GCA_028284295.1 Myxococcota bacterium
GCCTGGAGGGTGCGGAAGGCCACGAAGTAGAGGCCGTACAGGACCAGCACCAGGGAGGAGTAGAAGACGTAGCCCGCGGCCATCTCGACCACGGCCGGGTCCTCGGTGAACCAGGCGACGAGCTCGAAGCGGAACGCGATCAGCCCCACCGCGGCGGGGCCGAGCGCCGCGGTGATCACCGCACTCGAGACGAAGATCGAGCGCCAGGCCCGGCCCACGTCGCCGGCACCCAGGTTCTGGCCGACCAGCGTGGCGCAGGCGTTGGCCAGCGGGAAGGCGACCATCACGGCGAGCATCTCGATCCGCAGGCCGATCGTGTAGGCGGCCTGCACCTCGCCTCCCATCCGCCCGGCGAGCCACATGAACGCCATGATGATCAGCGACCGCGCGACGAAGTGGAGTGCGGGCTGCCACGAGACGCCGAGCAGCTTTCCGATCATCACCGGGTCCGGACGCAGGTGACGCGGTCGCAGATGCACCCGGCAACGACCCGAGAGCAGCGCCCACGCCGAGATCCCGAGGCCCGACAAGCCCCCCGCCGCGGCTCCCCAGGCGATGCCGGAGATACCCAGGGCGGGAAGACCGAGCGCGCCGAAGGTCAGCGCCCACTGGGCGGCGATGCCGACGGGAGTCGTCACCAGGTTCACCAGCAGCGGAGTCGTTGCGTCGCCGGCCCCTCCCAGCACCGCGCCGAAGATCTGGCTGGCGACGAAGAGGAAGAACATCAGGAAGGTGATCCGGACGTAGGGGACGCCCAGCGCGATCACTGCCGGGTCCTGGGCGACCATGCGCACCAGGGGCTCCGCGAAGAGCCCCCCGGCGAGGGCCGCGGCCAGGGACATGCCGCCGCCGATCAGGAAGGACTGACCCGCGGCGTGCTCCGCCTCGTCGACCCGCCCCGCACCCACCTGCTGGGCGATCCACATCTGCGTCGCGATCGTCACGCCGAAGGTGAGCAGGAAGATCACCTGTCGCAGGATCTGGTTCGTGGATCCCGCGGCCGCCACGGCGTCCGGCCCGAGCTCGCCCAGGAAGCGCAGCTCGACGACCTGGAAGAGCCCGCCGCCGAAGAGTCCCGTCGCGACCGAAGGCAAGGCGAGCACGAGCAGCGAGCCGAGCACGCCCTCGCGCGTGTGGTCCCGATCGCGCATGCGCGCGAGGAAGGACGGCGCGGGAGACACGGGCGGGCGGGAGACCGACACCTCGGGTCCCGGGCTCAGCCGTTCGAGTCCGCCGTGAAGGGCGTCCCCCAATCGTCGCGGAAGGCCATCTGCTCGACCGGTCGTCTCGAGATCGGCCCGTGGCCCCGCAGGCGCGGGTAGCCGACGGGCACGAACGCGCAGGTGAACCAGGACTCCGGAAGCCCGAGCAGCGCCTTCACCTCGTCCTCCGCGAAGCAGAGCAGGGTCGTGAGCGTGCAGCCGAGCCCCTCGGCGCGACACGCCAGCAGGGCGTTCTGGACCGCCGGGTACACGGACCCGCCCCCGACCACCGAGGGCCGGTCGAGTCCCGCGTCGGTGATGGCCATGCGCCGGGGCTCGAAGCAGAAGACGAGGATCGCGGGCGCCTCGTGGAGGTGCTCGGCCAGGTGGTCGGCCGCGGCGATCATCCGCTCCTGCCGGGCGCGCGCCTCGCCCTCGAGCTGCTCGATGCTCGCCGCATGCCCCTTCGCATACTGCCGCCAGGGACCGATGTAGAGCTCCTGCAGGCGCTGGCGCTTCTTCGGGTCCTGCACCACCACCACGCGCCAGGGCTGCACGTTGGCGCCGCTGGGCGCCCAGGTCGCCGCTCGGACCACCCGCTCGAGCACCTCGTCGGGAACGGGGTCCGGCTTCAGCCGGCGAACCGCCCGGAGCGTGCTCATGGCTTCGTAGAGTCCGATCTCACTCATTCGGGGGCTCCCCTCTCGCGGGCGCGCAGCGTCCGGTAGTCGGCCATCGCGGCCTCGACCACCCGTTCCGCCTGCGCCCGACCGTAGGCCGGACCGAGCTGCACCTCCGACGCCTCGCCCGGCAGGGCCTTGTAGGTCGCGAAGTAGTGGCGCAGGCGCTCGACGAGGGCGGACGGAAGCTCCTCGACGTCGCGGGCATGGGCCCAGACCTCGTCGTTGGCGAGAACCGCGACGATCTTGTCGTCGGCCTCGCCTCCGTCGAGCATCGGCAGCCCCCCGATGACGCGCGCCTCGAGGATGACCTCGGCCCGGGAGATCGGGCGCTCGCTCACGACGCAGATGTCCAGCGGATCGCCGTCGCCGGCCCCCGCCCCGGGCATCAGCTCGGCCACCCGCTCGCCGCAATGGGTCTGCGGAACGAAGCCGTACAGGGTCGGAGGCAACGAGGAGGTCCGCTGAGGCCGATCGACCCGCAGGTAGCCGGTCTCCTTGTCGATCTCGTACTTCACGAGATCGAAGGGCGTGATCTCCACATAGGCGTTGACGCGCCGGGGCGGCTCCGGACCGGCGGACAATCCGTGCCAGGGATGGGGACGCGAGGCTTCGAAGGTCATCGCGGTCCCGCTACAGCATCGAGACGTCCGTCTCGAGGCCGAGGAAGAGGCGTCCGGTGAGCTCGAAGACGGGTGGGGCGACCATCATGTGCTGGGTCGCCACGTGGACGTCGCGGAAGATGCGCTGCAGGGGCGAAGTCCGGTACACCGAGCTTCCCCCGGCCAGCTCGTACATCAGATCGACGGCGCCGGCCGACTCGCGCACGGCATGGGTGGTGGCGAGGCGCAGGTCCCGACGTGCGGAGACGTCGATGCGCCCCTCGCTCCGAGCCGCTTCCCACGCGGCCTCGATGGTCTCGAAGAACCAGGACCGACCCGCTCGCAGCATGGCCTCCGCCCGCGCGACGTCGGCCTGGGTCGCGGAGCGACTCGCCAGACTGCGTTGGCTGCCCGTGGGTGTCTTGGCGTCGGCCAGGTCGACGAGCTCGTCGATGGCGGCGCGGGCGAGCCCCAGGGAGACCGCCGCGATCCCCATGGCCAGGAGTCCGAAGTTCGGGAAGGCGTACAGCGGCGACTCGACCGGCCGCTCGCCCGGGGCGAGGCCGAGGCCGACGGCGCGGCCCTCCGGAACCCACAGGTCGTTCATCGCGAAGTCGGTGCTGCCGGTTCCGCACAGCCCCGTCACGTGCCAGGTGTCGAAGAACTCGATCTCCTCGCGCGGCGCCAGCAGCATGCGGGACGCGCGTTCGGGCTCCCCGTCGCGGAGGATCTGGCATCCGCCCATCACCCAGTCGGCGTTCTGGGTGCCGGAGCCCCACTGCCATCGACCGTCGACGCGGAAGCCTCCCTCCCCCGCCACCGCCCGGCCCCGGGGCGCGAAGACCCCCGCCAGCATCACGCCCGGGTGGTGGAAGATCTCACGCGCCGACGCCTCCGGGAGGTAGGCGAGCACGCTGCCCGAGGAGGCCGCGATGAAGACCACCCAGGCCGCCGAGCCGTCTCCCTGCGCGAGGGTCTCCACGATGCGAACGAAGTCCGCGGGCGGCAGCTCGAGACCACCGTAGACCCGGGGAACGAACATGCGATAGAAGCCGGACTCCGCAAAGCGCTGCGACCAGGTCGCGGGGATGCGACGCGCGGCCTCGAACTCCGGCGCGGCGCCGCGCAGCTCCTTGCCCAGGACACGGGCCTCGTGGATCAGGTCGCTGGCATCGCGGGTGTGTTCGCTCACGCCGCGAGGCTAGCAGGCCGACCCGGGACGGGTCGGCCCGCGCCGAAGCGCGAAGTCGGCGGATACGCCGGCCAGCAGCCCCTGCTACCGTGGCTGCGCAGCCGGTCGTGCAGCATCGGAGGGGGCATGGGCGAGTCCACGATCGACCCGCGCGGGTACCGCGCCCTCCACTTCGAGCGCCTCGGGGCGGTCCTCCGGGTCACCGTCGACCACCCGGAGGCCGAGCTCAACGCCGTCGACTCCCTGCTCCACGAAGAGCTCACCCGGGTCTTCCGGGAGCTCAAGCGCGAGGACCAGGCCCGGGCCGTCGTCCTCACGGGCCGGGGCCGCGCCTTCAGCGCGGGCGGCGACTTCGACTGGTTTCCGAGCCTGCAGGACCCGGAGGCTCTCGAGCACCTGCGCCGGGACGCCAAGCAGATGATCTGGGACCTGCTCGACGTGGAGATCCCGATCGTCGCGGCGCTCAACGGACCGGCGGTGGGGCTCGGCGCCTCCCTGGCCCTGCTCTGCGACGTCATCTTCATGGCCGAGAGCGCGAGCGTCGCAGACCCCCACGTGCGCGTGGGCCTGGTCGCCGGCGACGGCGGCACGGCGATCTGGCCCCTGGCCGTCGGCCCCGCGCGCGCCAAGCAATACCTGCTCACCGGCGACCCGGTGCCCGCCGCCGAAGCCGAGCGGCTGGGGCTCGTCAACGCGGTCGTCGCCGACGATGAGCTCCAGGACGAAGCCCTGGCCTTCGCGCAGCGCCTGGCGGCGGGCGCACCGCTGGCCGTCCGCTACACCAAGCAGGCGGTCAACAAGCTGTTGAAGGAAGCCCTGGGCACGGCCTTCGACACCGCGACGGCCCTCGAGATCGTCACCTTCCGCAGCGAGGACCACGGCGAAGCCCTGGCCGCCATCCGCGAGAAGCGGAAGCCCGACTTCCGGGGACGCTGATCGGAGTCCCGACGACCGGCGCGCTGCCCGCTGCGCGAGCTGGCTTGCCAGCGGGGCGGAGCAGGGTGGCCCCTGCTCCTCGGCTGGCAGCGACGCTTGCCCCGGCGAGCACTCGTTCCCGTGGCCTCGATCTCGTCGCAGGGGCCACCCTGCTCCGCCCCGAAACCGGCTGCGAGACGACGCGGACTAGGCGGCTTCGAAGAGCGAGGCCAGGCCCTGGCCGCCGCCGATGCACATGGTCACGATGCCGTAGCGCTTGCCCTCGCGCTTCAGCTGGCGGAGCAGCAGCCCCGTCATTCGCGAGCCCGTCATGCCGAAGGGGTGGCCGATCGAGATCGAGCCGCCGGAAGGGTTGAGCTTCTCGTCGGGGATGCCCAGCTGGCGCTGGCAGTAGAGGAGCTGCGAGGCGAAGGCCTCGTTGAGCTCGACGATGTCGATGTCGTCGATGGTGAGGCCGTGCCGCTTCAGCAGCTTCGGCACGGCGTAGACCGGCCCGATCCCCATCTCGTCCGGGCCGCAGCCCGCCACCGCAGTTCCGCGGTAGATCCCGAGCGGCTCGACACCCAGCTCCTTGGCCTTGTCGGCCGACATCAGCAGGGTCGACGAGGCGCCGTCGGAGAGCTGCGAGGCGTTGCCGGCCGTGACCGTGCCACCCTCCTCCGGCTTCTTGAAGACCGGCGGCAGCGCCGACAGCCCCTCGAGGGTGGTGCCGGGCCGGTTGCACTCGTCGAGCTCGACGGTGAACTCCTCCTCGTAGGGGTCGGCGTCCTTCTTCATGACCTTGCGGGTCACCGTCATGGGGGTGATCTCCTCGCGGATGTACCCCTTCTCGGCCGCCTCCGCGTAGCGCTGCTGGCTCTTCAGCGCGTAGGCGTCCTGGTCCTCCCGGCTGACGTCGTAGCGCTCTGCCACGATCTCGGCGGTGACGCCCATCGGGAAGTAGAGCCCCGGAAAGCGCTCGCGGGCGGTCTGGTTCGCCAGCCGCGTCGTGTTCTGGGTGCCGTCCTGCATCATCGTGATGGTCTCGACACCCGCTCCGATCGCGACGTCCGCACCTTCGTGGATGATCGAGTGTGCGGCCATCATCACCGCCTGGGAGCCCGACGAGCAGAAGCGGTTCACGGTGGTGGCGGCCACGTCGAGCGGGAAGCCCGCGGCCATGGCCGCGATGCGGGCAGTGTTCATGCCCTGGCAGCCCTCGGGAAAGCCGCACCCCACGATCACGTCCTCGATCTGTGCGGTGTCGAGATTCGGGACCGACTCGGCCACGGCCTTGAGGGTGTGGGCGAGGTAGTCGACCGGCTCGGTGATGTTGAAGGACCCGCGGTGGGCCTTGGTGAGGCCGGTGCGAAGGCTCTCGACGACGACGGCTTCTCGGGACATGCAGCTCTCTCCTGATGGGGCGAAGTGTTCGGGTTTCGGGGAGGCGGCATGGTAGCCGCTGGCAGCGCTCGCGCCGACCGGCCAGAATCCAGTCCCCGGAGCACCGACCACCCCCGCCCCTGCCGCCCATCAGGAGCCGCCGATGTCCAGCGCCACCGAGAAGCACGCCGCCCAGTACCTCAAGCGCTTCATGTCCGGCCTCGAGCGCCGCAACCCCGGCGAGCCCGAGTTCCACCAGGCGGTGCGCGAGGTCGCCAAGGACATCGTGCCCTACCTCGAGGACAAGCAGGCCTACAAGGACGCTCACATCCTCGACCGGATGACCGAGCCCGACCGGGTGATCGTCTTCCGCGTCTGCTGGGTCGACGACGAGAACAACGTGCGCGTGAACCGCGGCATGAGGGTGCAGTTCAACAACGCCATCGGGCCCTACAAGGGCGGGCTCCGCTTTCACAAGAACGTCACCCTCTCGGTACTGAAGTTCCTGGGCTTCGAGCAGGTCTTCAAGAACTCGCTCACCACCCTGCCCATGGGGGGCGCCAAGGGAGGCGCGAACTTCAACCCCCACGGCAAGAGCAACGGGGAGGTGATGCGCTTCTGCCAGGCCTTCATGACGGAGCTGTCCCGCCACATCGGCCCCTATACGGACATCCCGGCCGGGGACATCGGCGTCGGCGCTCGCGAGGTCTCCTACCTCTTCGGCCAGTACAAGCGGCTGCAGAACGAGTTCACGGGCACCATCACGGGCAAGGGGCTCGCCTTCGGAGGCAGTCTGATCCGCACCGAGGCCACGGGCTACGGCTGCGTCTACTTCGCGCGCGAGATGCTGGCGACCCGCGGCGACGAGATCCGTGGGAAGACCTGCGTGGTCTCGGGCGCGGGCAACGTCGCGCAGTACACCGCCGAGAAGCTCCTGCAGCTCGGCGGCAAGGTCGTGACGATGTCCGACTCGAGCGGGTACATCTACGACAAGGACGGACTCGACGAGGAGAAGCTCCACTGGCTGATCGGCCTCAAGACGGTGCGGCGCGGCCGGATCCACGAGTACGCGGAGTACTTCGGTTGCGAGTTCCATGAAGGGAAGCGTCCCTGGGATGTGCCCTGCGACATGGCGTTCCCGTGCGCCACGCAGAACGAGATCGACACGGCCGACGCGAAGGACCTGGTCGCGAACGGCTGCAGCCTGGTCGCAGAGGGGGCGAACATGCCCTCGAGCATCGAGGCGATCGACGTCTTCCAGGACGCGAAGATCCTGTACGCACCCGCCAAGGCCTCGAACGCCGGCGGCGTGGCGGTCAGTGGACTGGAGCAGACGCAGAACGCAATGCGGCTGTCCTGGACGCGCGAGGAGGTCGACGAGAACCTCCTCGACATCATGCAGAAGATCCACGCCGCCTGCGTCGAGCACGGACGCGAAGGCGACTGGATCAACTACGCGCGCGGCGCCAACGTCGCCGGCTTCCTCAAGGTGGCCGACGCGATGCTGGCGTACGGAGTCCTCTGACGACACGTCAGCTGGCCACCCCCGACGGTCACCCCGGGGAGTCGACCCGGGTCCGGTCCGCGGGCGGACTCGGCGTCCATGCGCTGGACGCCGCCTCGCGAGAAAGTGCGGAACCCGACAACCGGGTCGGGGGTCCCCATCCTTGAAGGCCCTGGCCTTGTTGCGCCTCCTGGGGGGGAGGACGGGACGGGCGGCATCGAAACCGGATGCGGAATCGGGCCGTAGAGGTTCTCATGACGATGACGACTCCGATGACGACACCCGAACGACCGGTCACCGAGGCCGCCGAACGCGAGCGGACTCCCGCCGGTCAGTGCTTCACCGAGATCCTGCTCGAGACCTTCCGCCTGAACGGAAGGCTGCTCGATGCGGGCGACCGCATGACCCGCGATCTGGGTCTTTCGAGCGCACGCTGGCAGGTGCTGGGGGCGGTGGACCGGGAGTCGACGACGGTGGCGGCGATCGCGCGGCGCATGGGCCTGCGACGCCAGAGCGTCCAGCGCACGGTGAACTCCCTGCGCGCGGACGGATTCGTGGTGCTGGTCGACAACCCCAACCACCGACGCGCCAAGCTGGTCCAGATCACCGACAAGGGCGTCGTGGCGCTGCGCGCGGCCTTCGACCGCCAGGTCGCCTGGGCCAACGACCTCGTCCGGGGGATCTCGGAGCAGGACCTCGACCGCACCCTGAAGGTGATGGCCGCCCTGCGGGCTCGGCTGGAGCAGAACGCCCCCTAGACCTGGAGCCCCTGGACCTGGATCTGGACACCGGGGGCGCTGGAGGTCGGGACCGAGTCGGGCCACCGGGGGATCTGCGTTCCCCGGTGGCCCGATGGTCTCAGCTCCCCCGCACCACCGTGCAGTAGGTGCCCATGATGATGCGCGCGTTGATGAGCGCTTCGACGGACTGCACCCGGGTGATTCCACCGTTCGCCGCCGCAGCCTCGACGCTGGCGTCGCCGAAGGCGAACACGCCGACGTAGGAGGTCGCGCAGGCGCGCCCCTCCTTGCTGCCCGCCGGCATCTTGCCGTCGACACTGACCCGCAGGTCCTGGGTCCACATGCCGGCAACCGGGTAGGTGGTCGTCATGCAGCCGCCCAGGAACAGACTCGCGACGGCCAGTGCCGTCACCATCCAGAACGATCTTCGCTTGGTCATCTCGTCTCCCCTCCTGACGTGAATCCACGTCGTCCGTTGAGCCACGCCCCCCTGATGAGGCGCCGCGCAGTCTAACTCGCGTCTTGCCAGCGGCGGAAGATCAAGGAGGTGTTCACGCCGCCGAAGGCGAAGTTGTTGCTCATCACGATCTCGGAGCGGTGCTCGCGCGGGCCACCCATCACGTAGTCGAGCGAGGCACAACGCGGGTCGACACGTTCGAGGTTCAGGGTGGGCGCCAGCCAGCTCTCCCGCATCGTCTCGATGGTGATCCAGGCCTCCAGCGCCCCGCAGGCGCCGAGCGTGTGACCGAGATGGGCCTTCAGCGTGCTCACGGGCACGCGGTCGCCGAAGACCGCATGCGTCGCCTGGCTCTCGGCGACGTCTCCGACGTCGGTCGCCGTGCCGTGAGCGTTCACGTAGTCGACGGCACCCGGC
>JANQSB010000646.1 GCA_028284295.1 Myxococcota bacterium
CCCTGGAGCCGGGTCGAAGCGGGTGGGCGAGCCCACGCTCGGGCGCCCTCGGCGCGTTCCCCGGGCGGATTTGTGATGCCAGTCATAAAGAACATGCAGCTTCCGCTCGATAGACAGGGAAGGCAAGGGGAAACGAGCGCCGTGGGACGGGGAAGCATGGGGATCGGGATGGAGTCGTACGACCGGGCGGGGGGGCCGAGTGCCGGAACTCGGGGGGACCACCGCCTCGGCAGATGCCTGCTCGGCCTGGCCGCGCTGGTGCTCGGCCTGACCGGCCTCGCGGAACCCGCCTCGGCGGACTGGCGTCTCTACACCACCGCGGACATCGGCTACTCGGTGGCGATCGGCGACGCGGACGGCGTGATCGACTTCGCCCCGCCCACCCTGAATCTCGGCGGCGACGACACCGACGTGTCGCCGCTCGTCGGCGGTGCCTTCGGGATCGCGATTCCGATGGACGAGATCGCACCGATCGAGCTGCCCCGCGGCTGGAGGCTTCCGGACTGGGACGTTCGCGGCGAGATCGAGGCCATCGGCCTGCGCGAGTACGAGTTCAAGACCGATCCCGTGGCAGCCGGGCAGGGTCGCGTCCTCACCGAGGTCGACAACTGGACCGTGATGGCCAACTTCTGGGTGGACGTGCCGTTGCGCGGTCTCTATCGCCCCATCTCCTGGACGAGCAGCCGGCTCTTCGGCCGCTGGCGCCTGCGCACTCTCAAGTACGCGCTCGATCGAACCACCATCTACATGGGCGCGGGAGTCGGTGTGGCCTATCTCGACGCCAAGACCAGCGAGGCGGACAACAAGGGCAATGGCGACGACTACAACTTCGCCTGGCAGGCCGGCGCGGGCTTCGGCTTCCAGGTCTCGGATCGCGTGAATCTGAGCCTCGGCTACCGTTACCTGGACCCCGACAGCGTGGAGTACGACCTCGTCGGCGGGTCGTTGCCCCTGAATGGCCAGAGCACCTTCGAGATCGACCCCGAGATCCACGAGGCGCGCGCTGCGGTGCGCGTCGAGATCTGGGACTTCGCTACGCCCTGGCGCTGAGATGAGCGCCCGCGTCGGCGCTCCCCCCCTGCGACGAAGACCGCTCCACCGCACCGTGCGCGCGCTGTCGACGCTCGCCATCGCGGTCGCCCTGCTGCTGCTCGCGGCTCCGCCGGCGCTGGCCATCGCGAAGCGGCTGCCGGACGGGACGGTCCGCCTCCAATACAACAAGGCGCCCCTCAAGGACATCGTCATCGAGATCGCCAAGGCCACAGGGGAGACCTTGATCGTCGACCCCGGGCTGGCGGGGCGCTTCACGATCACCGTCGGGCGTCCGGTCACGAAGGGCGAGGCCCTGGCGCTCCTCGATTCGGCGCTGCTCCTGCAGGGGATGGCGGTCCTCGTGGGCGACGACGGAGCCCGGAAGGTCCTGCAGATCACCGATGCCTCCAACGGCTCGGCCTGGGCCGGTCCCGAGGGCCTCGCGGCCGACCGCGACAACCTGGTGACCACCATGATCGCCCTCGAGAAGGCCGACGCCGAGAAGGTGATCCAACGCATCGCCCACATGGTCGATCCCAACGACTCGGCGCTCGCCTACCCCCGCACGAACAGCGTGGTCTTCTCCGGTACGGAGCGTCGGGTGCGCAACATGATCGAGCTGACCCAGGCCCTCGACGCCGGCGGCCAGGAAGACCTCTGGGTCCGCACCCTGCGCTACCGCGACGCGCTCAACGTCTCCGAGATGCTGCGGGTCGCCCTCGAGCCGGCGGGCGCCGCCCTGAAGGACCTGCGGCAGGAGACCCCGGCTCGCATCTGGGCCGACGAGCGCACCAACAGCATCCTGATGGTGGCGACCGAGTCCCAGCTCGAGCGGGCCCGCGCGCTGGTGGCCGGGATCGACCAGCAGCCCGGCGTCGACACCCGCATCCAGGTGGTGCGCATCTACCACCGCGACGTCGTCGAGCTGCAGCAGATCCTGCAGGCCATGGCCGAGGGGCGTGCGTCGGCCAGCTCCCAGGCGCTGGCCGACCTGGGCGCGGGTTTCACCACCGCCGCCGACGAGGCTACCAACTCGATCATCATCGACGCCGAGCCCCGCACCTTCAAGACCCTGCTCGGCGTGATCGCGTCGCTCGACCGCCCCCAGCCCCGCATCCAGGTCGACGTGACGGTCTACGAGATCACCAATCCCAGTCGACTGAGGCTGGGCGTGGACTGGTTCCTGCCGATCCTGGAGCCCAACAGCGACGGCTCGGGCAACATCATGACGGTGGGCTCGAACCCGAGCGGCGGCGGTCTGCGCGGGGAGATCGGCGAGGACATCACCTTCTTCGGGCGCGCCTCGCGGGATCCGCTGCTGATTCCGTTCACGGACGAGAACGGCAACGTGACCGACGTGCTGCTGCCGCGCGAGACCGTGGTCATCACCGCCGACTCGCGGCAGGCGAACGTGCGTTCGCTGATGCAGCCGCGGCTGCTGATGGTGGCGGGCGAGGAGCAGCGCCTCTTCGCCGGCCAGAACATCCCGATCCCGGTCGGCAACACGGGCGGCGAAGCCACCGCCCTGTCCGGTGTGCAGGTCCGCCAGCAGATCGAGCGACAGGACGTGGGCGTCGAGCTGCGCGCCACCGGCCGTCTCGGCGTCGAGGGCGAGGTCGAGCTCGACCTCTTGATCGAGATGTCCCGGGTCGCGCCGTCGGAGGCAGGACCCGTCTCGCTGGTGGGCCCCACCCTGGACGACCGCCGCATCGAGACGACGGTTGCGCTGGCCGACGGCGAGCTCGCGGTGATCGGTCTGAGCCAGGAGGCGGGCCGGCAGGAGGACGAGGCGGGAACCCCCTTCCTGAAGGACATCCCGGTGCTGGGTCGCGCCTTCAAGTCCGGCGGCAGCCGGGACGTGGACGTCCACGTGATCTTCGCCGTCCAGGCGCGCCGCCTCGACACCCCGGAAGAGGACCTGGCCGAGTCCATGCGACAGCGACTCGCCATCGAGCGAAGCCTGTCGAAGGTGCAGGGCGTGCGACGCAACGACAAGCACCCCTACGCGGTACTGGTGACCACCCGCGAGACCCGGGAAGCCGCACAGGAGCTGGCCGACTCCTTCGAGCGCGACGGCTACCGCGCCCAGGTCGGCCACTGGGAGAGCTACGGGGCCCCTCGCTTCGACGTCTATCTGACGGGCTACGCGCGCCTGCACGCCGCCGGCGCCGCGGCCATGCGCATCTCCGACCGGGGCTTCGACCCGGAGGTGGTGGTCCTGCCGGGCGACATCTCCCTCGCCAAGAGTCCCGGCCTGAGGCTCCTGGGCGCCCACGGGCTGCCGTAGAGGCCGTAGCTCGCGCGATCCCCGACGAGCTCACGCGGACGGGGCAGCTTGAGGCGGCTTGAGGGTGAAGAGACGACGGGCCTCGATCCAGGCGTTGAATGCCGTGCCCTCCCGGTCCCGGTAGTGCTCCTCGTGCCAGTAGCTCCACGAATCGCCGTACACCTCCTGGAAGTAGGCGAGGAAGTCGGCGCTCTCCGGTGCATCGAGGTCGATCTCTCGCGCACGGCCGTGCGCGATCACACAGTAGTCCTCGCCGCGATGATGAGCCGCGCTTACAGGTGGCCTCGCTCGGAGGTGGTGTCCGCGGACCGATCCGGGCGGGAAGCCGAAGAGGAGCTTCCCGCGGTAGAAGAGCCCGTCGACGGGCGCCACCATCGGCTCGCCGGAGGCGGTCACGGTGGCGACGTTCAGGACGAACACGCCCCGGAGCAGCCGTGCGGTCTCCTCCGCCGACATCCGCCGCTCACGCCGGAAGATCGAACGCAGGTGCTCGCCGGCGTGCTCGAAGCTGCGATCGATGAGCCCCTGGAGCTCGATCAGGTCCCGTTCGGTTTCGTGCATGCAGCTCGCTCCCCGGGTCGCACCCAGACGAGTGAAAAGCGCCAGAGCAGGTGACGGTGGTACGCGACGCCCGGCAGCAGCCGTTCTGCCCGTCGGCGCAGCTCGCGAAAGGTGAGGGGGGGCGGCCAGACCTTGGGGGCGTCGTGCTCCCAGTAGCGCCTGCCGAGGACGAAGCGGTGGAAGCGGGTGGCGAAGCTGCCCGCCACGTCGAACGCGAGGTCCGTGGCCGAACGCGACCGCGCCAGGCCCACGACGACCAGCACACCGCCCGGCCGCACCAGCTCCGCCATGCGGGTCAATGCCTCCTCGGCGTCCATGTGGTGCAGGGCGGCCACCGAGGCGACGAGGTCGAAGCTCCCGGGCTCGAACGGGTACTCGAGGAAGTCATCCTCGAGGTAGCTCACGCCCGGGGCCCCCTCCGCACGCGCGCGTTCGATCGACGCCCCGTCCAGGTCGATGCCGACCACCTCCCGGGCCACGGACCGCAGCTCGCGGGTGAGCGTGCCTTCGCCGCAGCCGACGTCGAGTGCCTGCGCGCACGCCGCGGGAGCCGCCGCCAGGATCCGGGGGTGATAGTGGAGG
>JANQSB010000689.1 GCA_028284295.1 Myxococcota bacterium
ACCTGGAAGCTTCCGAAGCCCCGGATCTCGATCCGCTCGCCCTGCTTCAGGGCGTCCGTCATCGAATCGAAGATGGTGTTGACGACGACCTCGGTGTCCTTCTTCGAGATGTGCGGCGTTCGCTCGGCCACCTTCTCGATGAGCCCGCTCTTCGTCATCCGTCTCCCCTCGCCCGCCGGCTTCCGCCGCGGCGCTGCCTGGTGCCGCCCCCCAAGCCCGACCGGGGTCGGGCGCGGCCCGACCGGAGCCGGGCCGACGGTCGCCGGGAGGTGACACCCCCTCCCGGCGACCTCGACCGACTACTCCTCGCCCTCGGATTCCTTCTGGGCGAGTCGTTCCTTGAGCTGCTCGAGCCCGCTGAGATCCCCCAGCGTGGCCGTCTGCTGCCGCGACTGGATCGCGGCCTGCTCCTTGAGCGCTGCGCGCTCGGCCTTGTCGTGCACCGCGCGCATCGAGAGCGAAATCTTGCCCTCGGCCGGGTCGACCTTGGTGACCAGCGCCTTCACGCGCTCGCCGGCGTTCACCACGTCCGACGGCTTGTCCACGCGCTCCTGCGCCAGCTCCGAGCTGTAGACGAGGCCCTCGATGCCGTCCTCGAGCCGCACGAAGGCGCCGAAGTCCGTCACGTTGGTCACCTCGCCCTCGATCTCGGTGCCGATCGGGTAGCGCTTCTGGATGTCGTCCCACGGGTTGGTCTCGAGCTGCTTGATGCCCAGGGAGAACTTCTCGTTCTCCTTGTCGATCTTCAGCACCACCGCCTCGACCGTGTCGCCCTTCTGGAACTTCTCGCTCGGGTGCTTCACCTGCTCGGTCCACGAGATGTCCGAAACGTGCACCAGGCCGTCGATGCCCTCCTCGAGCCCCACGAACACACCGAAGTTGGTGATGTTGCGGACCTGGCCCGAGACGCGCGTGTTGACCGGGTACTTCTCTTCGATGACGTCCCACGGGTTCGGCTCGATCTGCTTCATGCCCAGCGAGATCTTGCGGTTGGTCTCGTCGACGTCGAGCACCACGGCCTCGACCGTGTCGCCCTGGGTGACCACCTTCGACGGGTGCTTCACCCGCTTGGTCCAGGACATCTCCGAGACGTGGATCAGGCCCTCGATGCCCGGCTCGAGCTCGAGGAACGCACCGTAGTCGGTGAGCGCGACGACCTTGCCGCCGACGCGCTTGCCGATCGGGTAGCGCATGCTGGCGTCGACCCACGGATCCGGCTGGATCTGCTTGAGGCCCAGCGACACGCGCTCGGTCTCGGGGTCGAACTTCAGCACCTTGACCTTGATCTCCTCGCCGACCTGGAAGAGCTCGGAGGGGTGATTCACCCGGCCCCACGACATGTCGGTCACGTGGAGCAGGCCGTCGATGCCGCCCAGGTCGATGAAGGCGCCGTAGTCCGTGATGTTCTTGATCACGCCGTCCACGATCTGGTCCTCGGTCAGCTGGCCGAGGGTCTCCTCGCGGAGCTTCTTGCGCTCCTTCTGGAGGAGCACGCGGCGCGACAGCACGATGTTGCCGCGGCGCTGGTTGAACTTGATGATCTTGAACTCGAGGCGCTTGCCGATCAGCTCCTCCAGGTTCCGGATCGGTCGCAGATCGACCTGGGAGCCCGGCAGGAAGGCCTTCACGCCGATGTCGACGGCGAGGCCGCCCTTCACGCGCGAGACGATCACGCCCTCCACGGCGCGGTCGTCGTCGTAGGCCTTGCTGATCTCGTTCCACAGCCGGACGCGGTCCGCCTTCTCCTTGGAGAGGCCGATGCGCCCTTCCTCGTCCTCGAGGGACTCGACGAGCACCTCGACGGTGTCGCCCACCTTGACGAGCAGGGTCCCGTCCTCGTCCATGAACTCCCAGCTGTCGACGAGGCCCTCGGACTTGAAGCCGACGTCCACCTGGATGTGGTCGTCATCCATCGCGACGATGATCCCGTCGACGACTTCTCCCTCCTTCACCTGCTTCACGCTCTCCTCGAAGAGAGCGGCGAAGGATTCGTTCGGGTTTGCTTGATCGGTCATTCTGTTTCAGTTGCCTTTCGGGTGGCCGCCTCGGGGGCAGCCTGGATTTCCGGGTTTGCGCCCCCGGATCGGGCGTCCTTCGCGGCGGCGGGGCCGTCGCGCACTCCTTCTTCGCGCTGGGCGTTGGCCTGGGCCAGGTGCTGGCGGGCCTCGGCGATCGCGCGCTCGAGCGCTTCGGTGTCGCCGGCCTCGAGGTCGCCGGCGTAGCGCGAGAGCACGCGCGCCACCTCGCGCAGCGGCCCGGCGATCGATTTGGCGTTGGCGACCAGGATGTCGCTCCACAGCTCGGCGTCGCTCTGGGCGATGCGGGTGAAGTCGCGGAAGCCGCTGCCGCCGAGCCGGCCGGCCGTCTCGGGCGCGGCCGCGAGGCTCTGGGCGAAGGCGAAGGCCAGCACGTGGGGCACGTGGCTCACCCACGCCACCTCGGCGTCGTGCTGCGCGGGGTCGCGGCGCACCACCCGGGCGCCGAGCCGCGCCCAGAAGTCCGCGATGCGCTCGACCGCTTC
Organism: Myxococcota bacterium; assembly: GCA_028284295.1. Classification (GTDB taxonomy): domain Bacteria; phylum Myxococcota_A; class UBA9160; order UBA9160; family UBA4427; genus JAJDAN01. The sequence goes on from JANQSB010000689.1 coordinate 2,522, forward strand.
GGGGTCGCTGTCCGCGGTGGCGGTGACCACGCAGGGCGCGCCCTCGAAGAGGTCGGCGCGCGCGTGCTCGCAGCCCCGCAGGTGGCTGCCCGCCATCGGGTGCGACCCGACGTAGGGGACGCCCGG
>JANQSB010000002.1 GCA_028284295.1 Myxococcota bacterium
ACGGTGAGCCGGCCCGGCTGGGAGACTCCGCGCATCCGCGGCGCGATCGGGTCGAGGTCGACGGCGAGCCGCTCGAGCGGGATCCCATCGCCTACTGGATGGTCCACAAGCCGGCGGGTGTGCTGACGACGGTTCGCGATCCGCACGGACGACCGACGATCATGGGTCTGTTGCCGGACCGGTTGCCGCAGCTGCATCCGGTCGGGCGTCTCGACTACGAGAGCACCGGCCTGGTCCTGCTCACGAACGACGGTGCGCTCACCCACGCACTGCTCCACCCGTCGATCGGGAGCGAGCGCGAGTACCGGGTCACGGTCAAGGGCGAGCTCGACGATCGGGCGAAGCGTGCGCTCGAGCACGGGGTCGTGCTCGAGGAGGGGCGGACGGCGCCAGCCCGGGTGTCGCGGGTCGCCTACGACCCCACCTCCGGGACGACGAGCTTCGCGCTGACCCTCGTGGAGGGGCGCAATCGCCAGATCCGGCGCAGCCTCCAGAAGCTCGGCCGGCCCGTCAAGAAGCTGGTTCGCGTGCGGATGGGCCCGCTCAAGCTCGGACGGCTGCCGCGCGGTCGCGCGCGCGTGCTCTCGGACGACGAGGTCGAGGCCCTGCAGGCACACGCCAGGAAGCTGCGGGCCCGGCGCGCGGTCCGTGATCCGCGCCGAGGCCGCCCGCACTCGTCCCGCGGCCGCTGAGGTCTCCGCCTCAGGGGTCTTCGCGTGAGTCGCCGTCGCCAGAGTCGCCGATTCGCGCCACCAGGGCCGTGGCGCCGATTCCGGCGAGGACCAGGGCCAGAGCCCCTGCACCCTGGCCGGCGCTGGGGTCGAAACGCGACAGCTGCCAGTCCTCGACGTCGATCTCGGCGAGATTCTCCGCCGTCACGACCCGGCCCTCGATGAGGTCACCGGGCTGCGGGGGGATGGGCTCCTGGAAGGGCCACAGCCCCACGACCGCGCCGAACAACAGGCCGAGCAGCGCGCCCAGGGTCGCCTTCTCGAAGCGGTCGAGGAGCCAGCGGAGCAGGTTCGAGACTCCCACGATCCCGACGACCACGCCGATTCCCACCGGGATGACGACGCCCATGGCCTCCCAGACGAGCGCGAAGTCGGGGCCGCCGAGCAGGCCCTGCTTGAGGGTGTCGATGGAGCCCAGGATGACCTCGTACTGACCGAGCAGGAGCAGCAGGTAGCCCCCGCTCACACCGGGCAGGATCATCGCCGAGGCTCCCGCGAGCCCCGAGGCGAACAGGAAGGTCGTGCTCGCCTCGCCTCCGGCCGTGCCGCCGCCGAGTCCCAGCTGCATGACCACCATGCCCGCGAAGGCGGCCGCGGCTCCGGCTGCGACGGCCGGGGTCGCCGGGCGCGCAAGTCGCCAGACCAGCGGCACGCCACCGAGAGTCAGCCCGATGAAGAGGCTGTACATGACCCAGCGCTGCTCGATGACGAGGGCGCGCATCGGGCCGGCCAGCAGCAGGATGCCGAGCACCGCGGTTCCCGCGATGGCGCCGAGCAGCAGCAGCGAGCGGGGCCGCAGCCTCAAGGTGGTGATCTCCGCGATCGCGCGGATGAACCCCTGGTAGACGCCCGCTGCGAGCAGCATGGTGCCGCCACTGATTCCGGGGACCAGGTTCGCGAGGCCCATGAGCAGTCCGCCGATGGCGCCGCGCAGCGCCAGTACGGGAAGCGCCAGCGATGCGGTCGGGTCGGCGTGGTGTTCCGGAGAAGCTTCGGTCGGCGCCGGATCGCTCAAGGGCTCTCCTCGGTCTGGTCGTGGGGGCGGCTTCGTGGCTGGCGGGAGGGGAGGAGGACCCCCGAGCGGCGAATACCCTAGCGCCGGCGTCTCGTCTTCGCGCGCCCCATCGGAAGTGACGGGCTGGCGCGCTTCGCGACGGGAGCGGGTTCCTCGGCACCCTGCTAGAACCCCCGCATGCGATCCCGCCTCCGGACCGGGCTGCTGTTGGCGATCGGGCTGCTCTACGTCCTGTCCGTGCCCTGGTACCGCAGCGGAGGCGGGGAGCCGAAGCTGCTGCTGGGACTCCCGGACTGGGTCGCCGTGGCGCTCGGCTGCTACGTGGGGGTGGCGCTCCTGAACGCCGTCGCCTGGCTGCTGACCGAGCTGCCCGACGAGGGAGCCGGAGGCGGCGCCCCGGAGCGGGAGTCCGAGTGAGCTTCGAGCAGCTCGGCACCGTCGCACTCGTGATCTACATGTTCGTGCTGGCCGGCGTGGCCGAGATCGCCCGGCGTGCGCGGGCCGACGGCACGCCCAGCGATCACTTCCTGGCGGGCCGGGGCCTCGGCAGCTTCGTCCTCTTCCTGACGCTGTACGCGACCGCCTATAGCGGGAACTCGCTTCTCGGCTATCCCGGCCGGGCCTACGCGAGCGGCTTCTCGTTCATCATGGCCACCGGCTTCATGATGTCGATCATCGTGGTCTTCCACGTGCTCGTTCCGAAGCTCCGCGCGGTGGCAGTGCGCGAGGACTTCGTCACGCCGGGCGACTGGGTTCGTCATCGCTTCGAGGGCGCGCGCGGGAGTGGGCGCTCGTTGCGGGCCGCCGTCGGTGTACTCATGACCCTCGCCCTCGCCAACTTCCTGCTCGCGCAGCTGAAAGCGATGGGGCACGTGACGGCGCGTGTCACCGGAGAGGCCGTGCCCTTCGAGGCGGGCGTCGTCGGGTTGGCTCTGGTGATCCTCGCCTACGAGACGCTGGGTGGCATGCGCGCGGTGGCCTGGACGGATGCCGCCCAGGGCGTGCTGATGCTGTTCGGCCTGGCGATCCTGCTCGGATGGATCCTGGGCGAGGCCGGCGGGCTGGAGGCCGTCACCCTGGCCGTCGCGAAGGTCCGGCCCGATGCGGTGACGGTGCCGGATGCGACGACCTGTGCGAACTGGTTCAGCACCATCGCGCTCCTGGGGCTCGCGAGCGTTCTCTACCCGCAGGCGATCCAACGCATCTATGCGGCGCGAAGCGGTCGGACCCTGCAGCGCTCCTTCGCGCTGATGACCTTCATGCCGCTGGCGACGACTCTCGTGGTCACCCTGATCGGCATTGCCGGGATCGCGCTGATCGACCCCGCATCGGACATCGCCTCGGACGAGGTGATGCCCGCGCTCCTGTCGCAGTGGGCGGTGGACGGCTCCTGGCAGAGCGCGGGTGCCGTGCTGGTCTTCATCGGTGCCCTGGCCGCCATCATGTCGACGGCGGACTCCTGCCTGCTCTCGCTGGGGGCGCTCGTGGCACGGGACCTGCTCGGCCTGCCCGGCGATGCCGAGCGCACCACCCGGGTCGGCAAGGGAATCGCGGCGCTGCTGCTGTTGGCGATGATCCCGCTGGCCCTCCAGCGGGAGCTGACCCTGTGGCGGCTGATCGAGCTCAAGATGGAGCTGCTGATCCAGTGCGTGCCGGCCTTCCTGTTGGCGATCCACTGGTCGCGCCTGCGGGCCGATGCCACGCTGGCCGGGCTGGTGGTCGGGACCACCGAGAACGCGGTCC
>JANQSB010000006.1 GCA_028284295.1 Myxococcota bacterium
GGCGCCTATCGCGACGTCGACGTCCGCCGGGGACAGCCTCTCGCGCAGCTCCTCGGAGAGCTCACCAGCGAGCCCCACTGCCTCCGCGTTCCCCTCGGCGGCCTCGACCGCGAGGAGGTGGCGCACTTCGTCGAGCGGGTGATTCCCGAGACAGGCGGTCCGAACCTGGCCGACCGCATCCACGAGCGCACCGGAGGGAACCCGTACTTCGTCGAGGAGATCGTCCGCCTGCTGGCGAGCAGCGACCACCCGGTGGAGCGAGCCCTGCCCGAAGGCGTCCGCGACGCGATCGGTCGACGCCTGGATGCCCTCTCGGAGGAGTGCAACCGCGTCTTGACGCTCGCGTCCGTGATCGGTCGCGACTTCGCGTTGACGACGCTCCAGCGGGTCGCGGAGCTGCCGGCCGAGCAGCTCTTCGAACGGCTCGACGAGGCCGTCCGAGCGCGCATCCTGCGAGAGAACCCCGGGAGCCTGGGCTCCTACCAGTTCGCGCACGCGCTGGTGCGAGAGACCCTCTACGGGGAGCTCTCGGCACCGCGTCGGGCGCACCTGCACTCGCGGGTCGGCGAAGCCCTGGAGTCCCTGCATCGAGCGGACCTCGAGCCCGTGCTGGCCGAACTCGCCCACCACTTCTTCGAGGCCGCTCCGGCGGGCAACGCCCACAAGGCCGCGGACTTCGCGCGCCGCGCGGCGCAACGCGCGGCGCGGCTGACCGCCTACGAGGAAGGCGTCGGACACTGCGAACGCGCCCTCGAAGCACTGGAGCTGTCGGGCAGCGACGAGATCGAGCGATGCGGGCTGCTGATCGAGCTCGGCTACGCGCGAGCGCTGGCCGGCGAGCGGGACGAGAGCCGCCGCACCTTCGAGGCCGCAGCGACCATCGCGCGAGAGCGCGGCGACCCCGAGCTGCTGGGCGAAGCCGCTCTGGGCTTCGGCGGCCTCGGCGAGTTCGGCTGGGGACCCGACGACGCGCTGCGATGCATGCTCGAAGACGCGCGGAAGCTGCTGCAGGGACGCGACAGCGCACTCCTGTCGCGCGTCCTGTCCCGCCTCTCGGGGACGCATCCCTACCTGAACACCCGCGAGACGCGCATCGGGCTCGCCCGCGAAGCGATGGAGATGGCGCGCCGCCTCGACGATCGCGACGCGCTCCTCGAGGCCATCGAGGCGGGCGCGTTCGAGTCCAATCTCGGGCTCCCGGCCGACGACTGCCTCGAGGAGCGCGATCGACGCGCGGCCCAGGCCCTGGCCCTGGCCGCTCGTCCGCCCTCGCCCGGTCGCCTGGTCGTGGGCTGGGATCCGGACTGGATCGTCCACGACATCCGCATGGGAACCCATCTGGCGCGGGGCGACATGAAGGCCGCCCGGGCGGAGCTCGCGGCCTCGGCGCGGGTGACCGAGACGCGTCGGCTCCTCTACCAGCACAACTGGCTCGAGGCGGACCGCTTCGGCTTCGCGCTCGGCGAGGGGCGCTACGAAGATGCGCTGCACCACCTGGAAGAGAGCCGGCGCCTGGCGCGTCGGATGAACCCGTCGCTCCTGACCCTCGGGCTCGCGCGGACGACGCTTCTCGCGCGCGACCTGGGCCCCGAGCACCTGCATCCGGCGACCCGCGACGTGCTTCGCGGTACGCGCATCCTGGATGCAATCCGCGCCGACTTCCCCTGGCTCGACGCACTCGCGCGGTCCCTCGGCGGTATCGTGCACCTGCTCGCGGGCCGGGACGAGGCGGCCCGCGAGATTCTCGACGAGCTGGCCGAGCGCGGCTTCGTCGACCCCCAGGCGGACATGAGCGCACTCTCCGTCGCGTGCTTCCTGGCCGAGATCGCGACCGCGCTCGGCGAGCGCGAGTGCGCGGATCCGCTCTACGACACGATCGTCCCCTTCGCGGACTGGAACGTCCTGACGACGGGCGGGAGCGCGTATCTCGGATCCGCGTCCCACTTCCTGGGCTTGTGTGCCGCGCTCCAGGGACGTCACGACGAGGCGGCATCGCGTCTGCGGGTCGCGCTCGAATACAACCTCCGGATCGAGGCTCCCGCTCATGCGACCCGCAGCCGCATCGAGCTGGCGCTCGCCCTGAGTCGCCTCGACTCCCGTTGCGAGGAGGCACACGAGCAGCTCGCCGAGGCAGAGCGCACGATCGCGTCGCTCCGCCTCGCGCCGCTTGCCCCGCGGGCGGAAGCAGCGCGGGCTGCACTCCGATAGCTGCACCGCCCCGTCCCGGGAAGCCGGGGCTTGCCACAATCCCAAGGAATCCCCAAGAGCACCACAAGGATCCGCGCGCCCCTGCACGGCATGCTCCGATCGTGGGAGGTCGTCGGAGAGAGCCGGCGAGCTCCCGAGCGAAGGAGATCCAGCATGAGCGCCGTCCACGAGCTACTGGCCCGAGCGATTCCGCCGGGCGCCGACCTTCCCAACCCGAACGAGGAGGCCGTCTTCCGGCCCTGGGAGGAGGAGGCGCGTCGCGACCCCTACCCGCGCTTCCGCGCCCTGCGCGAGCAGGACCCGGTGCACCGCGTGGACTTCCTGATCGGCTGGGTGCTGACGCGTTGGGACGACTCGGTCTCGGTCCTGAAGGACGGCGACCTCTTCTCGAGCCGGCCCGGGACCGCCACCATCGAGCAGCTCTGGGAGGCGGCACGAAAGGACGGCACCCGCCCCCCGCGCGTCGAACCCCCGGATACGAGCTTCGCGGTCAGCGCGTTCTTCGAGCGCAGCCCGCTGTTCACGGACCGCCCCGACCACACCCGGCTGCGAGGCCTCGTCAACCGCGGCTTCACACCGCGGGTGGTGACCCGGCTGCGGCCCCGCATCGAGCAGATCGTGTCCGAGCTGCTCGACGAGATGGTCGGTGCGGGCGAGGTGGACTTCATGAAGCGATTCGCGATCCCCTTGCCCGCCATCGTGATCGCCGAGCTCCTGGGCGTTCCCGCCGAGATCCGCGACGACTTCAAGCGCTGGTCCGAGGGCATCGTGGTGCTCTTCGACCCGGTCCGTACGGAGGAGGCCGAGTACAACGCCCGCGTCTGCGCGGGCGAGATGCACGCGTTCTTCACCGAGCTCTTCGAAGAGCGAAGGCGGCGCCCCCAGGACGATCTGATCTCGCGACTCGTCGCCTTCGAGCGCGAAGGGGATGCGCTGGACGAGGCCGAGCTGCTCGCCATGTGCATGCTGCTCCTGGCCGCCGGCCACGAGACCACCACCAACCTGCTCGGCAACGGCCTCTACACGCTCTTCGAGCACCCCGACCAGCTGCAGCGGCTGCGGGACGACCCCTCTCGGGTCCGCCCGGCGATCGAGGAGCTGCTGCGCTGGGAGAGCCCCGTGCAGGGCATGCCCCGCGTGGCGACCCGGGACTGCGAGATTCGCGGACGCGAGATCCGCAAGGGCGACTACGTGGTGGTGCTCGTCGGCGCCGCGAACCGCGATCCGGAGATCTTCTCGGATCCCGAGCGACTCGACATCGCGCGAGGCGACAACCGGCACCTCGCCTTCGGCTACGGGCCGCACTTCTGCCTGGGTGCACCACTGGCCCGGGCCGAGGCCGAGATCGCACTGCGGGCGCTCTTCCAGAGGGCTCCCCACATCGAGGCGGCGTACGGCCGTGTCGACTGGAAGCCCACCCAGGTGATGCGCGGGCTGGTCGACCTGCCGGTCCGCGTGTAGCGCGGTCCACCGTGGCCACCGCCCCCGTCGAGTCGGCGCGCCCTCTCGCACCCGCGTCCCGGGGACCCGAGCCCGACGGCGCCCGACGGGAAGAGCGGCTCGCGCGCTCCGTCGTCGCCGCGTACGCGGCACCGATCCTCGGTGTCGGCGTCATGTGGCACATGATCGGCTTCTACTTCCTGAAGTTCGCGACGGACGTGTTGCTGCTCGGACCGGCGCTGGTCGGCGGGATCTTCGCCGCCGCCCGGGTCTGGGACGCGATCTCCGACCCGCTGGCCGGCTACTGGAGCGACCGCACGCGCACACGACTGGGACGACGCCGCCCCTGGATGATCGCTGCGGCTCTGCCGCTGGCGATCGGCTTCGCCGCGCTGTGGAATCCGCCTCGGGAGCTCGCCCCCGCGGCGCTCGCGATCTGGGTGGCTGCGGCGTTCTTCCTCTTCTACACGGCTCTCACGGCCTTCCGCATTCCCCACCTCTCGCTCGGGGCCGAGCTGGCGCGCGGCTACCACGACCGAACCCGCCTGTTCGCCGGCTCGAGCTTCGCGGACGCGTCGGGAGGCCTGCTGGGCGTGGCCGTGCTCCTCCTCGTCGTGGAGGGCGGCGACATTCGAGCCACCACGAGCACGGTCTCGCTCGTCGCGGGCCTGGTCGCGATCACGCTGATCGTTCTCTCCGTACTGCGCCTTCGGGAACGCTCCCAGAATCTCGACCGCGGCGCGCGCGGCCCGTGGTCGGCCTTCCACGACCTGCGCCACAACCCCCACGCGAGGAGGATGCTGTGGGTCGTCTTCCTGCCCGTCGTGGGCCTGGTCTGCGGCGCGACGACGGCGCCCTACGGAGCCGAATACCTGCTGGGGGATCCCGCCCGCCTCGCCTCCTTCCTGGGCTCCTTCGCGCTGGCCGCACTGCTCGGCATCCCGTGCTGGGCGCCCCTCTCACGCCGCTTCGGCAAACGCCCCACCTGGATCGCGGCCCGCGGACTCGAAGCCCTCTTCTTCGCGACCTTCTTCTTCATCGACGCGATGCCGCCGTGGATGGTCGTCGCCATGGCGTCGTGCGCGGGCTTCCTCGAGGGCGGTGGAGGCGTGCTCCTCACCTCGCTGGAAGCCGACGTCATCGACTACGACGAGGCACGGACCGGGGAGCGCAAGGAAGGAACCTACTTCGCGGCGTGGAGCCTCACCGCCAAGACGGCGCTCAGCGCCGCGGTCCTGGTGGTCGGGGTCTCGCTGGAGATCGCCGGCTTCGAGCCCGGAGTCAGCCAGAGCGAGTCGAGCCGCACGGCCATCCGCGTGTTGATGAGTCTCGTTCCGGCGGGCTTCCTGCTGCTGGGCGTCGCGGCGATCTGGCGCTTCGATCTCGACGAGAAGGCGCACCGCCGCCTCGGCCTGGCGTGAGGGACGCCGTGGTCCCGGGCGGAGACGCCCCGGTCCACTCAGGGGCGGTTCGAGACCTTCGCGACCAGGTCCCGGATTCCCTCGTGCCGTACCAGGCCCAGGGTGTCGCCGGACTCGAGCATCGACAACACCTCGGGGTCCCGGGCCAGGGCCTGCAGGTCGGGATCGTTCACGAGCCCCTTCACCCGGGGCCCCACCTCGGCGAGCACTTCGCCCATGCGAGCCTCGAACTCCGCGGCGTCTTCGACCGAGCCCGCCGACACCACACCGACGTCCGCGAAGCGGGCGCGCATGTCGGGGCTGCGCGAGATGGCCTGGAAGCTCCGCCGGTTCATGGCCCGCTCGTAGGCGCCATTCTCCACCAGGGTCCAGAAGAAACGGTCCTGCTGGAGGGCCTCGACCCGACCGTCCGACAGGATCGCCTGGATGCTCTGCACGGCGACACCGGGTCGGGAAGCCAGCCGCCCCACCACCTGGGCGGTGGTGCCATCGGCGTCGACGGCCGCGCTCACCGTCTTCTCCACCAGCTTCTCGGTGACCTTCGCGGCGGACGAAATCCGGATGTCGGGAACCGCGTCCAGGCCCTGGAAGGCGCCACTCTGCTTGGCGGCGTCCAGCCAGATCACGAGATAGGAGATCAACACCACCACCAGGGCGCCGCGCAGGGCTCCGATGAGTCCTCCGGCCCAGCGGTTGGCGGCGCCCAGGGACGAGTCGCCCCGGAGCCGGTCGGCCGCGTGTCGCACCACGGCACCGATCCCCCCGACGACCAGGGCCGTGGCGAAGAACCCGACGGTTCCCGCCAGCACCGGAGCCAGGAGGGGCGACAGGCCCGTCTTCTCGGCCAGGGGCGTTCCCAGGTTCTGGGCGGACCAGACCGCGCCGCCGTAGGCCGCGATCAGGGTGATCAGGCCGAGGGCGCTGGCCACCCCGCCACGCAGGGCTCCCATCAGGGCGAAGAACGCCAGGATCGCGAGTGCCAGCAGATCGAGGGCCATGCTTCACTCATCGACCGCGCGGCCCGCAGGCCTGAACGGCCCGGGTCGCCGGGACGACGAATGCGCAGCGAGGCGGCAGCTCTGCGGCAGCGCTACTGGACTGGGCGGCGGCGCTACCGAAAACGGAGGCCTTCGAGGAAGCGCCGGGCCACCTCCGCCGGTGCCAGCCCGTGCTCGTCCACCGCCCCGTTCATCTGCTGCATGGTCGGCTCGTCGATGCGTCCCGCCAGCGCCTCGAGCGCCTCGACCACTTCCGGGTGTCGCCGGGCCAGGCCGGGGCTCGCCAGCACGATGGCGTCGTAGGGGGGCACGACCCCGCGATCGTCTCGCAGGAGCGCGAGCCCCAGCGAAGCGATGCGACCGTCGGTCGAGTAGGCGCTGATGACGTCGACCTCGCCGGCGGCGATTGCCTGGTACATGAGCGCCGAGTCCATCGCGCGCTGCGCCCGGAAGCGCAGCCCGTAGACGGACTCCAGTGCCTGCCACTCGGCCCGGACGAAGAACTCGTAGTCGCCCCCGATCTCGAGTCCTGGCGCCAGGGGGACCAGACCGCTGATGTCCCCGACCCGACGCTCCCGCGCGTCCCGTCCGCGCATGGCGAGCGCATAGGTGTTCTCGAAGCCGAGCGCTCCGACCAGCAGGACCCCGTGCTCGTCCGCCAGGTATTGGCGGACCTCCTCCAGGACCCGGGCCCGGTCCCCGGGAAGACCTTCGCGCTTCATGATCGTCGCGTAGATGGTTCCCGAGTAGTCGACGTAGACGTCGATCTCACCGCTGCGCAGCGCATCGAACACGACGGTCGAGCCCAGGGACTGCACGGCGCGGGTCTCGAGCCCGGTCCATCGCGAGACCTGCTGGGCGAGGATTTCCGCCAGGATGTACTGCTCGGTGAAGGTCTTGGCTCCGATCGCGATCGGGCGCTGCGCCGACGACGCGACCCGCACCAGCTGGGCTCCGAGCGCCAACGCACACAGCAGTGCGAGGAACCCGGCTGCGAGACCGATGCGGACCCGCGATCGTTCGACCAGGCCTCGCTCCAGGGTCCGCACGAGGGCATCGAGACCGATCGCCAGCCCGGCCGAAGCGATGCTGCCGACCAGCACGGCCGTGAAGTTGCGCGTCTGCAGGCCGCTGAAGATGTAGTTGCCCAGGCTCGTCGCGCCGACCGGCGTGGCCAGGGTCGCGGTCCCCACCACCCAGACGGTCGCGGTCCGGAGCCCGGCGACGATCACCGGGAGCGCCAGGGGAAGCTCGACGCGCAGCAGGCGCTGTCGGTCGGTCATCCCGACGCCGCGCGCGGCCTCGATCAAGGCGGCATCCACACCCGCGATCCCCGTCACGGTGTTGCGCAGGATCGGAAGCACGCTGTAGAGCGTAAGCGCGGCCACCGCGGGCAGGAATCCGATGCTGCGCAGCTCGACGCCGAGGCCGGAGAGCAGACCGGCCAGGCCGGCCAGCAGGGGCACCATCAGGGCCAGGAGCGCCAGGCTGGGAATCGTCTGCAGCACGCTGGCGGCACCCAGCACCGCGGGCTCGAGGCGCGCGTTGCGGGTGACCCAGATACCCGTCGGAACGCTGATCGCCACGCCGAGACCGATCGCCATCAGCGACAGCTGCAGGTGCGCGATCGCGTAGCCCGGCAGCAGCGCCAGCTCGTCAGCCATCGGCATCGGCCAGGAGCGAGTCGACGATGCCGGCGTGCCGCCGCGGCGTGGCCATCAGCTCCGCCACGCCTTCGTCGGCCGGGGATTGCAGCAGCTCGCCCGGGGTTCCCAGCTGCGCGAGACCCCCATCGCGGAGCACCGCGATCCGGTCCCCGAGCAGCAGGGCCTCGACCATGTCGTGGGTCACGAAGACCACCGTCAAGGACAGCTCCCGGCGGATCCGGATCAGCGCCTGCTGCAGGTGGTCCCGGGTGAGGGGGTCGAGGGCACCGAAGGGCTCGTCGAGCAGCAGGACGCCCGGCTCCGCGGCGAGCGCGCGTGCGATCCCGACGCGTTGCTGCTCGCCACCCGAGAGGGCCGAAGGAGCGCGGTCGCGGAACGCGGCCGGCTCGAGCTGGACCAGCGCGAGCAGCTGATCCACGCGCGAGCGGATGCGGTCCGGGCTCCAGCCGAGCAGGCTCGGGGTGACCCCGACGTTCTCGGCCACGCTCATGTGCGGAAACAGCCCGACCTGCTGAAAGCCGTAGCCGACGCCCCGGCGCAGCTCGGGTCCCGACAGCTCGCGGGTGTCCCGACCGCCGATCCGGACGACGCCCGCGCTCGGCTCGATCAGACGGTTGATCATCTTCAGGGTCGTCGTCTTCCCGCAGCCCGAGCCGCCGAGCAGCACGAGCAGCTCGCCCGCCCCGACCTCGAAGCTGAGGTCGTCGACGACGACCCGCCCGTCGTAGCGCTTGGTGAGTCCCTCGACCTCGATCACGACCGCCTGCCCCCCGCCAGGGCCTGCACGCGCTCCGCGAGGGCCAGAGCCTCCTCGCTCTCGGGCGTCAGGTCGGGGCAGATCTCCCGGAGAGCCGCCGCCAGCCGCAACACGTACTCGACGTTGTCACCGCTGGGACCCGTCGACCGCAGCACCTGGGCGGCGATCCGCTCGAGGGGAGCCGGCCCGAGATAGTTGGGGTTGTCGGGCGTCGCCAGATAGAGCAGACCCGTTTCTCGCTCGCCGGGGCCGTCCTCCGCGAAGTGGAGCTCGACCTCGACCCGCTCGTAGCCGCCCTTCTCCCGATGGTCGAGTCGGGCCAGGACGGCTTCGCGTGCGGCCGCCGGCACCTCGTAGGCGACCCCGTAGCAACACGCCTCGGCCTCTCGCGCCAGGGTGACCACCCGTCCCGGCGCCCCGGGTACCCCGCGATGGTCCGTCGATCCCTGCCAGTAGCGCCGCCGGAACCCGCGAACGCTCGCGTGCCGACGCGCAGCGTGCTCGAAAGCGGGCCGCCAGACCAGGGACCCGTAGCCGAAGACCCAGAGCTTGCGGCTCACCGGCGCCCTGCCCGAGCCCGCTCAGGAGCTTCCGTCACGTTCGCGGGCGTCCGGCTCGGCGCGGTCGTAACGGATGGCGACCACCGCCAGCGTCGCCTCGCCGCGCGGACGCCGGAAGCGGAACTCGTCGCCCTCCTCCTTGCCGAGGAGCGCCCGGCCGAGCGGCGAGTCCATGCTGATCCAGCCCCGCTTCGGGTCGAACTCGTCGGGACCGACGACCCGGTAGGTCCGCTCGTCACCCGACTCGTCCTCCACCGTGACCCAGGCCCCGAAGAAGACCCGGTCCTCGCGCTCGGGCGCCTGGTCGACGACCTCGAGCGCGTCGATCCGCTTCTGAAGGAAGCGCAGGCGGGAGTCGATCTCCCGCAGTCGCTTCTTGCCGTAGATGTAGTCCGCGTTCTCGCTTCGATCTCCCAGGGCGGCCGCCTTCGAGACGGCCTCGGTGACCTTGGGTCGCTCGACACGCCAGAGCTCGTCCAGCTCGCGTTGGAGACGCTCGTAGCCCTCGGGCGTGATGTAGTCGCTGCGTCGGGAGTGCTGGACCTTGGACCGGGCGGCCATCGCTCATCCCGGGTTGCGGATCACCAGGAGCCGCACCTCGCTCATGTCCTCCATGGCGAAGCGGATTCCCTCGCGACCCAGTCCGCTCTCCTTGACGCCACCGTAGGGCATGTGGTCCACCCGCCACGAGGGGACGTCTCCGATGACCACGCCCCCGACCTCCAGCCGGTCCCAGGCGGCCTGCATCTTGTACAGGTCGCGCGTGAAGATGCCGGCCTGCAGTCCGAAGACCGAGTCGTTCACCGCGTCGAGGGCCTCGTCGAAGCTCGAGAAGTGCGAGAGCACCGCCACCGGCCCGAAGGCCTCCTGGCAGACCACGTCCTCGTCGGGCGGGACCTCCTCGAGCAGGGTCGCCTCGAGCATGGTCCCCTCGCGCTGACCTCCGCACAGGAGCCTGGCTCCCCGCGCCACCGCCGACTCGATCCAGCCGTGCAGTCGCTCGGCCTCGCCGAGCGAGATCATCGGCCCGATGAAGGTGTCCTCCTCGCGTGGGTCTCCCATCTGCAGGCTCGCCGTCTTCGCGACCAGCTTGTCGCGCAGGGCCTCGTACACCGTCTCGTGGGCGAGGATGCGCTGCACGCCGATGCAGCTCTGACCGCTCTGGTAGAAGGCCCCGAACACGATGCGCTCGACCGCGTCCTCGAGATCGGCGTCCTCGTCCACGACCACTGCCGCGTTGCCACCGAGCTCGAGCACGACCGGCTTCTTGCCGGCGCGCGCCTTCAGGTCCCACCCGACGCCGGGCGAGCCCGTGAACGAGAGCAGCTTCAGGCGATCGTCCTCGGTGAAGAGCCGAGCGCCGTCCCGCTTGCAGGGCAGCACCGAGAAGGCGCCCTCGGGAAGCCCCGTCTCCGCCAGCACCTCCGCGATCAGCAGCGCACCGATGGGGGTCAGGCTGGCGGGCTTGAGCACGAAGGGACAGCCGATCGCCAGCGCCGGCGCCACCTTGTGGGCGGCCAGGTTGAGCGGGAAGTTGAAGGGCGCGATGAAGGAGCAGGGGCCGATGGGCACCCGCTTCCACATCCCCGAGTAGCCCCGGGCCCGCGCCGAGATGTCCAGGGGCATCACCTCGCCGGTGATCCGCACCGACTCCTCGGCGGCCACGCGGAAGGTGTCCACCAGGCGCCCCACCTCGCCCCGGCTGTCCCGGATCGGCTTGCCCGCCTCGATGCACAGCGCGAGGGCCAGCTCTTCGGCCCGCTCCTGGAAGCGCGCCACGCAGTGCATCAGGACTTCCTGCCGCTCGTAGGCGGCCATCCGCGCCATGGGCTCGGCTGCCGCGACCGCGGCGTCGATGGCACGGTCGATGGCGGCCTCGTCTGCCATCGCCACGCGGGTCGCGGGCTCGCCGCTGTACTTGTCGATCACCACCAGGTCCTGGTTGGGCGATTCGGGCCGATTGGCGAGGTAGTAGGGGTAGCTTTCGCGCAGCACGGGGGCTCCCTAGATGGGGCAGACGATGTGGCCGAGCCGCTCGCTCAGGATCGCGTTCTCCCGGTAGTCGATCGGCACCACCACCAGGGCCGGCCCCTCACACGCGAAAGCCCTCTCCAGCACCCCCGCCAGGTCCTTCGACTGGTCGCAGTAGAAGCCCTCCCACCCGAAGGACTCGGCGAGCATCATGAAGTCCGGATTGCCGAAGGCCAGCGGCGTGTGATGGCCGAACTCGTTGTCCTGCTTCCAGGCGATGAGTCCGTAGCCCCCGTCCTCCCAGACCATCACGACGATCTTCGAGCCCAGGCGCTTGGCGGTCTCCATCTCGTGGACGTTCATCAGGAAGCCACCGTCGCCACAGATCGCCATCACCTTGCGTTCCGGATGGACCAGCTTGGCGCTGATGGCGCCGGGAAGCGCGAAGCCCATGGAGCAGAACCCGTTCGAGATCAGGCAGGTATTCGGCTCGTCGCACTGGTAGTAGCGCGCGATCCACATCTTGTGGGCGCCCACGTCGGAGAGGAGGATGTCGTCGGGGCCCAGCTCCTGGCGCACGTCCCAGAGCACCTTCTGGGGCCGGATCGATCCCTCGGTCTTGTCGTCCTTGTGCTCGGCGAACTCCGCCAGCATCTGCGTTCGCACCTCGCGCTGCGCGGGCAGGTCGAAGAGCGGCTGGTCGCCCCCGGCAGCGCCGAGCTTCTCGTTCAGCATCCAGAGGGTGTGCGCCAGGTCTCCGACGATCTCGCAGGCGACCTCGTAGTGCGCATCCACCTCGGCGGGCAGGAAGTCGATGTGGATGATCTTCTTGTCGTTGTCGGGATTCCAGAGCTTCGGGTGGTACTCGACCATGTCGTAGCCGAGGCAGATGACGACGTCGGCCGCATCGATCGCGTAGGAGATGTAGTCCTTGGCCTGCAAGCCGATGGTGAAGAGGCTGTAGGGCGAGTTCCGGTCGACACAGCCCTTGGCCATGAAGGTGCCGACCACACCGATTCCCGTCTGCTCCGCGAAGATGCGGAGCTGCTTGCTGGCGCGCTTCCGGATCGCACCGTTGCCGGCGATCACGATCGGGTCCCGGGCGGCGCGGATCAGCTCGACGGCCTGGTCGACGATCTTGTCCGCCGGCACGGCGCGGCGCGCCTTGGTGGGGGCCAGGGGCAGCGAGACCGCGTCCTCCTGCGCGATGTCCTCGGGCAGCTCGATATGGCAAGCACCCGGCTTCTCTTCGAGCGCCAGCTTGCAGGCCTTCCGCACCACCTCCGGGATGTTGTTGGCCCGCTTGAGCGACCAGGCCCACTTCGTGATGGGCTCGAACATGGCCACCACGTCCATGTTCTGGTGGCTCTCCTTGTGGAGCCGATCGCTGTCGGCCTGTCCGGTCAGCACCAGCAGCGGCGCGCGGTCCATGTTCCCGTCCGCCACTCCCGTCACGAGGTTCGCCGCTCCGGGACCGAGGGTGCCGAGACAGGCGCTCAGCTCGCCGGTGAGGCGACCGTGGACGTCCGCCATGAAGGCGGCGCTCTGCTCGTGGCGGGTCAGGATGAAATCGATCGACGAGTCCTCGAGCGACATCATGAAGTGTGCGTTCTCCTCGCCGGGCACACCGAAGATGCGATCGACCCCCTCGTTCTCGAGGCAGCGCACGAACAGATCCGAAGCCTTCACGCAGGAACCTCCCGGCTCCAGCGTAGGCCGGTCGCGGGGGCGCTGCTATCATCGCGTGCGATGGCGGACGAAGACGAAGAGCTGCGCGCGCGGACCGCGGGCCCCGACGCCGACGCAGCGGATTCCGACGGCGCGTCCTCGCAGCAAGACCGGACCGAAGCTCGGGCCGGGACCGGGCCGGAAGACGAGACCGAGGACGAGCCGGTCGAGACGCCCTTCGATCATCCGCTCTTCCTGCCGGCCGTTCTGCTCGGGCTGTCCCTGTGGTTCCTGTGGGACGGCTTCATCGTGCCGATGGAGGACCACCTGGCCTTCAACCGCTGGGGCTTCGGCGTGCTGGCCGTCGCGACCCTGTACTTCGGCTTCCGCGGCTTCCAGGAGCTGCGCGCGCGCCGCGACGAGGACGGGTCCGGGTCCTGAGCATGGTCGCAGGGGCGATTCCCGTCCCCCTGCAAGCTTGCCGTGCCGACGGATGCCGGACGCGCACAGGACCGGTCTCACCGCCGGCCAGTTGCCCTTCCACCACAGTCGCGAGCGTGTCCTGCCGATGATCCCTGCATGGCGCGCCCCCCCGCATCACAGGATCCGCCCGACACCGACTCGATGACCCTCTCTCAAGATCGGGCCGAGGCTCGGCCGCCCTCCGCGTCGACCGGGCAGCCGACGGCCTCGACCGCGAGCCTCGCCGAAGAGCCCAAGCCCGACGAGCCGGCCCGCATGGATCGCAAGCCCGAGGTCGGAGACATCCTGGAGGCGCGGCACCGCTATCGGCTGGTGCGAAGGCTCGGCAAGGGAGGCTTCGGCTCCGTCTTCCTCGCCGACTCGCTCGACACCCGGAACGGCAACGCGGGTCCCCCGCCCCAGGTCGCCGTCAAGGTGATCGGGTCGACCCGAGACCGCCAGGCCCGCAACTCCCTCAAGCGCGAGCTGGCGGCCCTGCTCGCGATCGAGCACGACCGCATCCCGAAGCTCTACGACTGGACCCTCGACGGCGACCAGGCCTTCGTGGCCATGCAGTACTTCCCGGCGGGCAGTCTCGCGGACGCGCGCCCCTTCATCGGACGCTTCGACGAGAACCAGACCTGGCGACTGATCACCGATCTCCTCTCGGCCCTGACCGCCGCGCACCGGGCCTCGATCCTGCACCTGGACGTCAAGCCCTCGAACGTGCTGCTAGACGGCAACGGCGGCTTCGTCCTGACCGACTTCGGCGTCTCGCACTCGTCGCGCATGTCCAAGGGCCTGCTCCACCAGGGCCAGATCGCCGTCGGGCTCGGCACCCACGGCTACCGCGCACCCGAACAGGACAGCGTCAACATCCAGTCCTTCGACCTGCGAACCGACCTGTGGGGCGTCGGCGCCACCGCCTGGTCGCTCTACACGGGCATCGACCTCAACAAGCGTCAGGACGTGCTGCGCCGAAAGGAATCGGGCAACGTGTTCGGCCTGCAACGCCTTTCGGACGTGGCGCTCCGCTGCCCTCCCCCGCTGGAAGAAGTCATCATGGGCATGCTCTACATCGAGCCCACCCAGCGGCCCGGTGGCGCCACCGAGGTCCTCAACCAGGTCAAGGCCATCGTCTCGGGTTTCGGCCTGGACTCGGCCACCCTGACCACCGCCCACCGCGCGAACGCCGACCCGACGGAGATCCGGCAGGTGATCGACTCGATGGTGGACCCGCTCTGGGCCTCGATCTGCCGCTCGCCGGGCTTCGATCGCTTCTTCGCTCGATTCGAGGACGGAGAGGTGCTCTCGAGCGCCGAAGACCGCGCCCACCACACCCTGCTACTGCTCAACGGGCGGGTCCGGGTCGAGCGGGAGGACCGGCTCGTCGACATCGAGAGCCGGGAGGGCACCATGATGGGAGCCATCTCGACCCTCACCGGCGCGCCGCGCAAGGTCACCCTTCGGGCCGACGGGAGCGTCTGGGTCTGCATCTTCAACGAGGCGGAGCTCGAGCAGCTCGTGACCTGCAACCCGTCGATCGCGGTCCGCATGATCCGCAGCATGGCCAGCCGAATCGCCTCGGGCCCCTCGAGGCACGGCGACTGAGCCCTCCGAGGCCGCTCCCCCGGAGCGGTCGCCGGGCGCATTGCCGGCCGGGCCCGCGAGCGGTATCCCCCCGCCATGCCGCGCGTCTGCTTCGTGTGCCTGGGGAACATCTGTCGCTCTCCCACCGCCGAGGGCGTGATGCGCGAGCTCGTCACGCGTGCCGGCCTCGAGGAGCACATCGAGATCGACAGTGCCGGAACCGGTGCGTGGCACGTGGGCGAATCGCCCGACGAACGCAGCACGGCCACGGCCCGTCGGCGGGGCGTCGCGCTCACCAGCGTGGCCCG